>RDYC01000423.1 GCA_004293295.1 Bacteroidota bacterium | reverse complement strand
TGGAATAATAGATAACCACACCGCTAAATCGCCATTAGGGTTTGAGCCAACAGCACTTTGAGCCAACACCAGCGCAAAAATTAAAGGCATGGTAATGGGCAACATAAATTGTTGGGTATCTGTTTCATTATCTACGGCCGAACCGATAGCCGCAAACAAAGAACCATAAAATAAATACCCTGCAATAAAGTAAAACAAAAACATCCCAATAATATAGGTAAAGTTGAATTGCAATAACGCTTGAACCATTTCTCCTATTTCACCACTGCCTGATTGTGCAACAGCATTGGCTGTTTGCAGGTTTGATGCCTCTACTCCAATAGCACCCATTACAAGTCCTGAAACACTGCTGCCCACAACAGTAACAATAAGCACCCAAATGCTAAACTGTGTTAAACCAACAAGAGCAATACCGGCAATTTTACCCATCATTAATTGAAAAGGTTTTACCGAGGATATAATCACCTCTACAATGCGGTTCGATTTTTCTTCAATAACACCGCGCATAATTTGCACCCCATAAATAAATATAAACATATAAATGATGATGGCTCCTAAGTAACCAATAATCATACTAGCACCAACATTGCTGTTTTCGGTGCCTGTTTCTGTTACTTTAATGGTTTTTACGTTCAGTTCATTTTCGTTGATGAGCTTCAATGCCTCGCCATTAATGCCATGTTCCTTTAGCAGCATGTTTTTTATTTCATCTTCCAACATGTTCTCAATAAGCATAACGGTGCTTAATGATGGCTGTTCTTTGCTAAACATTTTTACCCGATGAAGGTTATTTAGTGAAGAGTCCGGTATTTGAAGAACAGCATAATAGTTTTCGTCAGTTAGTTTTTTCGATTCCTCGTTTTCATTAACGTAGCCAAAAGTAAAATTCACCAATTCGCTATTGGTTAATTTATTAATAAAGATGCCCTGTTTATCACTCACAAAAATCTTTTTGGTAGTGGAGCCAATATCCTTATTGATGCTAAAGTAAATAATAATGCCATAGAACAACACCATAAGCAATGGTGCCGCAATAGTCATGATGATAAAAGATTTTTTTCTAACCCTTGTTGTATATTCTCTTGATGTAACCAGCCAAATTTTCTTAAACATAAACAGCTAAACTTTATTGGCAAAGATGTAAAATCTTTGCGGTATCAAAAATAAAAAAGGGTAGACTATGCCACCCTTTTGTGAAAAAATAAATAAGTGTTTACTCAATTCCTTTGTTAATAAACTCTTCAACCTGCTCTACACTAAGCCGTTTAGCAATAATCTCCTTTTTTTCATTAAGCAAATAAATTACCGGGGTACTGTAAATATCATATAACTTTCTGAATTTGGTATTGTTGTATAAATCACTGACGTTTATCCATTTAAGCTTATTTTCAAGCACAAACTTTTTCCATTCAACTGCTTCGGATGTTAAGCTGACGGCATATACCTCAAAAAACTTCCCACTACTGTGTTGTTCATTAGCCAGCTTATCGTAAAGTACTTTTAAACGTGGAATTTCTTCTTTACAACGGCCGCAGGTAGCATCCCAATAAAGTATCATGGTGTATTTGGCTTTAATGGCGTGCAATTCCTTCAGCACAAATCCGGTATCCGGCATAATCAAGTTTGGTGCAATTTTACCCAATAGGTTGTTTCGTAAATTATCTGCGCGGTCAGTAATTTTAAATCGGAGTGTTTCATCAACCCAAAAAGCCTTGATGGTATCTTTGTAATAATTATCAACCATGTGAACAAAAACAGCATCCATTCCCATGTATTGTGAGGTTTCATAATGATTGGTTGTCCAAAAAATGCACCATTTGCTGATTTCTTTGCTTTTAGCAGCTTTGGCTAAAATAAAATCAATGGCTTTGTTAATGGAATCAGGTATCTGTGGAATTACCTTAGTAATATAATACTCAATTTTTGAATGGAATACCGGAGTATATGCCATCCTATCATCTGTTAAATCAAAATTATCAAAATAATGTGTTTTGTAATAGTTGTATCCAAATAACGAATCTTTTCTGCCATTAGGTAAAATAGGAGGGTCAGGCACTTCAACATCCCTCATCATATTGAATACTTTTGAAATAAGCAGGTTCGGTTTTTCCTTAAGCGTTTTTAGGCGATACTCGGTTAGCCTTTTTTCTATCTCAATAATTTTATCACGGTTGCTGCGTATTGCTGCCGTATCCTTGTCTTCTTTAGCCTTTTTGTAA
>RDYC01000422.1 GCA_004293295.1 Bacteroidota bacterium | reverse complement strand
TTTTTTTCAGAGAACGGGAACGGGAACGGGAACGTGAAAAACTAAATTTTCCAAAACGTTCCAACCCCTGATAGAAAGTGAAATGTACCGGAAAAAATGTTTATTTAACTTAAAAAACATATGTATAATTTCTCTTATTTTAAGGAAAAAGATAAACAAACCATCATGGATTTTATAGAACAGCATCCGTTTGCATTAATGACCGGTAGTTTTTTATCAGGCAAACAAGTAGCCACGCAAATCCCCGTTTTATTGGTTAAAAGAGACGGTGAACTGTTTTTGCAAGGGCATATCATGCGAAACACCGATCACCACAAGGCTTTTGTCGAGAATCCAAATGCTTTGCTGGTATTTACGGGGCCAAGCTGTTATGTGAGCGCGTCCTGGTACAGCAATCCGCAAATCGGGTCAACCTGGAATTACATGAGTGTTCATGTTGCGGGGCAAGTTCAATTTATGCCCCCTGATGAACTTATTGCTTTTATGCGAAGATTGACATTAACTTTTGAAAAAGGCAATACGCAATCGTTAACATTTTACGACAATCTTCCACAAGATTTTTTAAGCAAGATGATGCCTGCCATTGTGGGTTTTGAAATAAAGGCCGAAAAATTAGATAATGTGTTTAAGCTAAGTCAGAATCGGGATGAAAAAAGTTACCTGAACATTATTGCAAAGCTGGAAGAGCAAGGCGGTAACAGTGCCTTAATTGCACTGGAAATGCGGAACAGAAAAGCTGCATTATTTCCACCAGGAGTTGAGTGGGACGGTTCAAAATTCGATTCTTGATAATTATTGAATTAACTGAATCTTTCATGGAAGTTAAAAAATTAGATAAACAGGAGGCCTCCGATTTTAGAAGCTTGATTGAAATTTTTAAAACAGTTTTCGAAAACGATGAGCCAATTGCAAGCGATGAACAATTATCATGGCTACTGGCCAATCCCGACTTTATGGTATTTGTTGTAAAACTAAACAATAAAGTTATTGGCGGGTTGACCATTTATGTGCTACACAGCTATTACAAAACGAAGCCGCTAGCCTATGTATATGATGTTGGTATTGCGCCCAATTTTCAGCGAAGAGGATTAGGGAAAACACTGATGGAAACCGCATGTAACTTCTGTGAAATAAATGGGTTTGGAGAATTGTACGTTGAAGCAGAGGCTGATGATACCGATGCGGTAAATTTCTACAGGAAAACAGCTTTTCAACAACAAATGAATGCGATGCATTTTACTTACAGGTTCACTCATAACAACTAAGTCATAAACTGATTCAGGTGTTTCTGATTATTGCTGCCATTGACTGTTTAGACACGCTAGTAAGCGTAGCAAGGACCCACAGCATGACATGGGCTTTTTCATGAGTGTTATAGGTGTTTTTGTAATTCTACAAAATTTGCCTATTTTGCTGTTTAAATTTAATAACCATGAAGCCAAATGTACTTTTACTCGCATTATTAGGGTTGTTCTTTTCATGTAAGAAAGATAAAGACTACCCTGCGTACAAATCATGCCCAATATCTACTCAATGGGAGATTGGTTCGGACGATTCAAATTTTACCAGATACTCCTATAATAGTTTTGGATATCTGAATCAAGTCAGTACCGAAAGAATCCACAGGAAATTAGGTGCCAGTACTGAGTTCAGAAAGTATGACTATTATAACAATGGACAATTGGCCAGGTACACATATACTTATAAAGACGATAACAACCATAGGAGTGACAATAAACTGAGTTTTGAGTATGCTCCATCTGGTGAGTTAATAAAAGTCAATTTAGTTGGTACGCATGGACCTAATAGAATAGATTCTGCCAGTGCAATAGATTCCATCTTTTATGACTCAAACGAAAAGTGGTATAAGGTAAAACGTTACTCCTATTTGGCGTATGTGCAAAGATGGGAGCTTTCGATTGAAGATTCACTTGAAGTTGATATGGATGGAGATGTGACTAAAGTCTTCAGACGGGATAGGAGCAAAAAATCATATGCCCTATATACGACTTATGAGTATTTGAACAAGTATAAACCATATCAATCATATGAACCAGTGCTTCGTCTATTCACCTTCTTTTATTGGAAAAGTAAAAAATTACTAAAAGTAGAAACTCAGTTTCAACTAGATAATGGCAGTCTGTTTATGCAAAGTCGTTATGAATATACCTTCAATGACCTAGGTTTCCCTACGGTTGTAAAAAAAGAGAATAAGCAATATGATGGATATGAATGGGCTTCACAAAT
>RDYC01000421.1 GCA_004293295.1 Bacteroidota bacterium | reverse complement strand
GTATTGTTTATAAACTCCATACTAATTCGGTATAAGCCCAATTGAACAGGCCAGCTTAAAGCTGGGAGCGCAGCATCAGATAAGATGGTAACATGCAAAGATGGTGTTTCATTAAGCCTATTGGCAACAGATTCCAATGTTTTAATCAGGCCAAAAGTTTGCAGTTGTGGAGGCATCAATTCATGGCTAATCCTGCGCATAGAAGCCAGCGCATTTTCAGTCAGGCCTCGAATTTGCTGCAGAGCAGGCAAGTGTTTTTGCATACTTACCATATCAGGGTTTTGCTCCAATTGCACCAGGTGCATGCGCGAAATGGCCAGTATGGCACCCAATTCATCGTGCAAATCTTGGGCAATGCGTTTGCGCTCATCTTCCTGCACTTGTATACTTGAGCGCAGCAACTCCAATTGGTGTTGGTTTTTGAGTTCCTCCTGCGCCAATTGCTGACGGTAAAGCGTTTTCTGAAATTGTTGGTTTAACAGAACCACGCCTACGGCAATAATAAATACAATGCCGGCAAAGGGTAGTAAAGCCGACAAAAAATTTAGTTCCGTGGACGTTTCCATAATCCTATAAAAAAGCAAAGGTACATTACTGAAGAGAAAAATGCGTGGAGCACCCAAATGTATTTACTTATAACAATGGGCAAATAATGCATAATAAACTTGCCATAATAAAACAGCAACAGGCTGGAAGCATAGTAAATGAATAACCCGGAGTTAATCCAGTTTAAGCTTTTTACCAAGTGTTTGCGTGATGTTTTTACAGCATCATTTAATAAAATAATAGATGAGGTGAGCGATAAAATAATAACAAGGACACTTTCAACCGATAATGCATAAGAGTTAAAGGTGTAAATTGTTTGAACAAACCAGGAAGTGATGATGCAAAAGATAAAAAATGCAGAAGCAATCCAGCGAATAATCTTGGCATTAATCCACGTTTGCAATACACGCTCGTAAAACCAACATAACAACAAGAAACCAATTGCCACATAAATGTGAGAAAGGAATAAGTTGTTTTTAGCGTTGAGCCACAAAAAAAATGAAACAAACTGAATGGCCGCGGAGAAGAAGATAAACCAACAAAACAATTGCAACTCCTTAGGCAATGCTTTATACCGAATAGCCGCATAGCCTGCTGCTACTAACACAGGAATATTTGCACAGTTTAACACAACACTTATCCAGTTCATTCGGTCGGTTTTAAAGATAAAAGGGGATGCATCATTAAAGGCAATTAAGTGCGATGTTTAGGTGGTACAATTATTCTTCGTTGATGAGCAAACCAACTCACCAACGAAGAATAAAAAGCAGCTGTTATTTAAACGGTGTGGTAAAAGCCTTATCAAGAACACTTCCATTCTTATCACAGGTATTTGGGCAAGGTAAAATTAAATCGTACACGTATTGCACTCCACTGGTAGTGCTTAATAGGGTGTCATCATAAATGGTAATTGCACCTGTTCTAAGAACAGTAGGTGTGATGTAGAGATGCATTTCATTCGAAGCATTCATACCGAGGTAAGCCCTAGCCGCAGGGAAGGGAGAATTTTTATCTGGTTCACAGCCGCCTAATACGCCTACCAAATCACTCTTGTGTATTAAAAATGCGCGGGGAGTAGTGGAAAGATAAGCATTTTTCAGGCTGTCGTTATCTAAGTGAAATGTAGTTATCAGGTAATCTGCATACCTGCCTATGGCAGCAGTGGCTGAATCTACATGCACCGCAGTGGCAGGTATTTCATCAGGTGATTGTTCGGTTGAATGTTCTTTTTTTGTGTTGTTACAACTACAAATAAAAAAACATACGCTGGCCATAAGCATTAAATTTAGCGTAAGATTTTTTTCTGAATTAAATAAAGAAGTAAAAAGTGTTTTCATTTGATGTTAAAAATTAATAGTGGTTTAAAAAATAATCATGTTTGATAACCTTGCAACATTAATAATTTTGGTGCATAACAACTGGTTTTTGTGGTTACATGATGAAAAAACAGGTATTTATCTGCATATGATTGGCAAAAACAGGTACAAATACCTGTTTTATAAATTGGTCATATCTATGCCTATGCTAAACCTTTATTTGCATCAACTTTGTTCCAGTCAAAAGCGCATTGGCAAGTGAAGCAGAACCCACTAAAAATAACCAACATGCGCAAGTGATTTCACCTGCACTTGTTGGGTTTTCATCTGTTACATAAGTTCTTTGGAAACAACATGTAAATGGAATACGTGCAAAAAAAGAGTATTTACCCTATGAA
>RDYC01000420.1 GCA_004293295.1 Bacteroidota bacterium | reverse complement strand
ATTGCGCTATCTGGCTGACTATTGATACCGGGGCCATATGTAATGGGTACACTCAATTTGGTGTAATCACTTTTCTGTGTGAATTTCGACACTGTACCTATGCCAATGATATCTTCGCCCTTTACCATGTAAACTGAAGCGGTAAAGGTGTCGGATTCAGGGGTGTAAAATTTATAATAGAAATCAAGTCGGGTTGGTTTACCGGAAATGGGTATTTTGTTATTAACGTCATTTCCATTACCGCTTCGGGTCATTAATAGCGCATTTTGAGGAGCGCTATTGAGTACGTTTTTTAATTTAATGGCATAATTGCCTTTATAGGCATCATTGGTGCGGGTTACCGACCATTCTGATTGATCAGAATTTGCCACTTCGTTGTTGGTTTCGTACCATCCTTTAGGTAAAAAGTTTTTACCTTTAGAAAAAAACGGAACTGAGTCCCAGTTTTCAAAACCACCATCTTCTATTTGAGCTAATGAGGTTAAAGGTAACATCACTGCGGCTATTAGCACCCGCTTCATTTGGTTTAAGTTTTTCATCATATTATTTATTGTTGTTGTAAGTATGACTAATCAACTTTTATGTACCCCTATGTTTAAGAAAAAAACTTTAAACTGATGATGAAAATTATGGCGTTTAGGTAAGGATGAAGATGTGTCCTTAGCAATTGTAAAGCCCTGCCCATTTGGTTTTCAATTGTTTTAACCGATAGTTCTAATGCATCCGCAATTTCTTGATAAGTTTTTTCTTCGAACCTGCTCATTTTAAAAATAAGTGCACACTTGGGTGGAAGTTTTTCAATGGCTTCTGCGATGTGTTGTTTTAGGTGTATGGTGTTTGTTTGCAAATCAGCTTGATTGCTTGACACCCGGATATCATCACCCAGTTCATCGGCAAGAAAAACATTTCTTTCTTCAACGCGCAATGCGCTTAAGCAGTGATTTTTTACCGCCATATATAGGTAGGGCTTAATACCTGTTTCAATATTAATTTGATGCCTTTTCTCCCATACTTTTACAAATACCTCCTGCACCATATCTTCGGCCCTATCCTTATCTTTAAGGATTTCTTTGGCAAACCGCACAAGCGGAGCATAAAACTGCCTGAAAAGCATTTCATAAGCTGTACGGTTGTTGTTTTTAACCTCTTCAAATAAATCTATGGTGTTTACTGACATGTTGATTTATTTACTGGGTTCGCACCCTTTGCCTTTAATAATAATGGTTTCTCCTTGTTTGGATTGCTCTAATGATAATGTTTTGCAAACCACTTCCAACACTTCTTTAAGTGATGGTTTTTTAAAACTTCCGGTGAAATGGCAGTTGGCAATTTCTGTATTCTCCAATTTTATCTTTACATGAAAATACCTCGCTATTTTTTCCACCACTTTATCCATTTTATCATCTTCAAATTCAAGCTCCCCTTTTATCCAAGAAACTAATGATTCCGCTTGAACAGTTGCGCTATCCAGCGCGCCAGTATTATTGTAAATGGCTTGCTGGTTGGCCGTAAGTACTACAAAATTTCCTGATTGCTGTTTAAATTTTACTTTCCCTGAACGCACTGTTACCCGCTCAAATGGTTCATTTTTATAGGCTGACACTTCAAATGAAGTTCCCAACACCTCTACCTCTCCATGTGGTGTGCTGATGATAAATGGGTGTTCAGTATCTCTTTTCACTTCAAAAAAGGCCAATCCTTCCAAGGTTAACTCACGCTTATCTCCCTTGAGGTTATTTTTAAAAGATAGCTTCGCATATTCATGCAACCACACTTTACTTCCATCAGGTAGTTCTACTTGTTTTAATTCGTTAGAAGCAGTTTGTATTAGGGTAGTTGGTATACGCAACGTGGTTATTGCCCAAAAACCCAACATAACAAATACCGCAATGGCTGCAGCATAGCGCATAAAATGGGTTGGCAGTTTAAATGTTTTAGGTGCAGTTCTTTCACTTACTTTTTGCCAAGCCTTATCTACATCAATCTCGATGGCGGTTTCAGTGGTATTGTGCCACAATTTTTCGAACTCATTATAGGTTTCTCGGTTTGTATTGTTGAGAGAAACCCATGCCTCAAACTCCAATTCCTCATCAGCATTGCACTGATTTGCAAGCTTTTTGGCCACTAAATTGTAAATGTTTGAATCCATAAATGCTACTTTTTATCTATTGTAGACGCAGATTAACTTATAAACCCCTATTGTATGTCAAAATTATTTTACAGGAAATGATAGCTCCTCTGATAAGGTGAACGACCCGCACATACCAATGCC
>RDYC01000419.1 GCA_004293295.1 Bacteroidota bacterium | reverse complement strand
CAAATAACTCAACAGATCCCGTATTGGTAAATTTAATGGCATTGTTGAGCAGGTTAGTTAAAATTTGGGTGAGCCTGAACGAGTCGCCATTTAAATATTTTGGCTCGAATGAAAAGGGATTATAAATGAGTTGAATTTCTTTTTCTTCAGCCTTGTATTGCATTGACTGAATAACACTGTTACAGATATCGTTCAGTTCGAACGGGCGAATTTCAATTTCAATTTTACCGCTTTCAACTTTAGCCAAGTCAAGGATATCATTGATAATAAAGAGGAGATTATCAGCAGATTTTCTGATAAGTTGTAAGTAATTTTTTTGACTGGAATCTAGTGCTGTTTTATGAAGCAATCCTGACAAGCCAATAATTCCATTGATAGGAGTTCGGATTTCATGACTCATATTCGCTAGGAAAATCTCTTTAGCTTTCAGTGATTCTTCGGCCCTCATTTCGGCCTGTTTTACTTTTGTGATGTCAATTCCAAAGCCAATCACAAATTGCAACTCATCTGTTTCATTAAACACAGGAAACATTCTTCGGTAAATGTAGGCCTCGTTTTGTTGGGCATCTTTTACCTTATCTTCCCATTCCATGCCCTCTTTGTTGCTAACCGCTTTGATAAATTTAGCCCTTCTGGTTTTGGCTAATTCAATATCCTTATTTCTATAGGCGCAATATTCAAAATCATCCTTACCAATTAACCACTCTCTAATGTGTTGGTCGCGCACTGCAACCGGATTAATAAACAAATACCGGTGTTTGCTATCAAAAACGGCAATATCTGTTGGTATGCGGTTTAATATGGCCTCATAAAACTTTTTCTGGTTATCCAATTCTGCCTGGAATCGTTTACGTTCCGTCACATCATTAAAATACAGGTTTACATATTTTTTATCTATAAATGGGGTGATGGTAACGGTGTAATAATGGTTACCCAATTGGAGTTCGATTTTATGTTTTTCGTTTGAATAAAGTGTTTGTCCAATACCTGTTTTAATAACCTCCAAATTTTCAACAGAGAATTGGCTAATCAGTTCCTTTGCAGCACTATTTTGATAAAGCAGTTTGCTGTTTACATCAAAACGCATAATGGGAGAAGGATTTTCTTCAGGAAAGCGAGCCACAAACTCCAACTCTTCGGTTAAACGGGTTCTTTCGGTTACATCTACATAATTCCACAAATGCCCTACATAATTATCATCCAAATAAATCGGAATATAATCACGCTCTAGTTTTTTGCCATTTAACATTTGCATTGGTTCGGCCAACACGGTCTTTTTTTGCAGAAGGGTGTTGTTAATGCTGTTAACAAATTTTTCGGGTTCAACAAACAGGTGTTTTGATTGCTCAGCGGATGTGCTGCAATCCATGCCTGTAAGGGCCTCGGGAGGGGCGGGAATTCCGAAAAGTTCGCAAAACCGGTTATTCACTAAAATGATATGCCTGGTTTCATCTTCAACCAACACGGCAGATTGTAAGTTACCAATGAGGGCAGAAAGTCGGGAAGCATTTTCGTTTAACTCTTCTGTGCGTTCTTGCACACGTTTTTCCAATAATGCATTGGTTTCTGCAAGTTGTTTATTGATGTGGTAAAGCTCTAGTGCCTTTTGCTCTAAAATGCGTTCAGCCTCTTTTCTGGCGGCTTTTTCCCTGAGTAAAGCTTTTTTTAATAACTCAACCTCATTCATGTTTATTTGGTAATGATGTATTTTACCTGATTGCCTTGCTCTGTAAGCAATTCTTTTTTCATGGTAAAAGATTCTTTGTAATGCTCAAAACAACCTTCAATTAATCCGTCTGCCAAATCATGCATGGCCCTTGGCGATTCATAAATAAGTTCCAAGGTGTTATGATCAATAAGGGTGCTTTTAAAATGTGGTACTTGTGCATCAGGATAAAGTTTGCGCACTTCCGGATGAATATAGCTTTCAATGCTTATCAGCATATCAAATGCGTTGTTAGCATGGCTAAAAAAGTTGCCATATAGCTCGGCAAATCTGCCAAACGCAGCCTTACCAAAACGCCTTACCAATTCATTTGGAGGCATATTTAACCGTTTACTAAACACCATAATTAAGCTGAATAGTTCATGGTGGTCGTAGGTTCCAACTGCGGTATAAGCACCACCGTTAGGTAAATTCGCCTCTTCAATCCCGGCTTCTAATTCAATTAAACCCACTTCGTTTTCTATCATCGCCAAGAATTCGGTAAAAATAATTCCTTTCATAACGCTACTATTTTTTTGTTTTTAATTCACCCGACTGTATCATTCTGTACAGGG
>RDYC01000190.1 GCA_004293295.1 Bacteroidota bacterium | reverse complement strand
TGGATGATTGAACCTGAAATGGCTTTCCATGATATTTTTGACAACATGGATTTAATTGAGCGTTTTTTGCGTGCGGTGGTGTTAGATGTATTGCAAACCAATAAGGCTGAATTGGAACTTATTGGCAGAGAAACAGCCATACTGGAAAATATTGTGAAGCCTTTCCCGCGTCTTACTTACGATGAAGCCGTGAAAATTATTAAAGGAGAAGTGGATGTAAATGGGGTGAATGCCATTGCTAGTCTTGAACAAGAGCTGTTGTCCGTTAAGGGAAAAATAACAGAGACAGAAAAGGAAATAGCAGAACGCGAAGAAAAGATAAAAACGCCTGGCATGAAAAAAGGCGAAATAGGGTTTAATCAGGCAAAAATTGACAAGTTAAAACAAGAGCTTGCTGATTTGCAAGAGCAGGAAAGAAACATCCCACAATGGTTAAACAGTGCCCGTACCTTTGAATATGGCAATGATTTTGGCGGAAGTGATGAGACCGTACTTACCCGTTTGTTTGATGTGCCAATTATGGTGTACAACTGGCCACATGAAGTAAAAGCCTTTTACCTAAAGCGCGACCCCGAGAACAGCCGTTTTGCCAGAGGGGTTGATACGTTAGCTCCCGAAGGTTATGGCGAAATAGTGGGTGGTGGTGAACGTGAAACGGACCTTTCCTTGTTGATTGAAAAAATTAATGAACACCAATTGCCTATGCAAGCGTTTGAGTGGTACTTGGATTTACGCAGGTACGGCTCAGTTCCACATGCAGGATTTGGCTTAGGTTTAGAAAGGTTGGTAACTTGGGTATGTAAATTACCACATGTAAGGGAAAGCATTCCGTTTCCGCGCATGTATGGAAGGTTAATGCCTTAATGAAAGCAAGAAATAGACTTTATTTGTCAACCGATTTTAAAAGCGAAGTAAAAATTAGGTACAAGACTTTAAAATATTTTATTGCGCTTACACTCTTAATTTTCTCGGTTTCCAACTCATTTGGCCAACAAAAAAATTTCGTATTGCGTACTATGGATTGGGCTTATAGGTTGGTAGAAGGAGACTCCGCAAACCCTAAAAAAAAGTACCTGTTTGTAATACCAATTCTTTCCTATAAACCGGAAACCAGGTGGCAGGCAGGGATAAATGTATCGTATTTTTTTAAAGCAGGTAAATCGGATAGCATAACCAGAACATCTGCCATGCGCGCAAATTTTAGTGTTACCCAAAATAAACAATACAGCATACGTCCATTTTTTGACGTGTTCACCAATAAAAACAAATACAACCTCAGGGGGCAATATCAATTTACTGATTTTATTAAATACTACTGGGGTATAGGCCGTGAATCAACTGAAAGCAGCAAAGAACTTTATAGTTTTAGGCAACATAAAGCAAACATAAAGGCAATGCGTTTAGTAGCCAATGGGCTGTATGCGGGAGTCCAGCTTAATATCGAAAATACTTACGGGCTTGGTTATGCCGCAAACGGACTAATGAAAACATCCGGCATAACAGGCACTACGGGCTATTTTGAATCAGGAATTGGCCCTGTGGTAAGTTTTGACACCAGAAACCATGTGTTTTTTCCTACAAAAGGTCATTTTATTGATATCTCCGCAACATTCTATCAAAAAGCATTAGGCAGCGACCACACCTTTAATAGTATAAACATTGATGCCAGAAAGTACTTTAGCTTAACGGGAAATCAAGTAATTGCTTTACAGGTTTTTGGGCATTTTAATACCCCGCAAGTTCCCTACAGGATGATGGGGACAATTGGTAATGAAAGCTATTTTAGGGGATATTACTTTGGAAGGTTTAGAGATATTCATGCGGCAACCTTTCAGGCTGAGTGGCGAAAATCGGTTTGGGGCCCCGTTGGCATGGTAGTATTTGCAGGAGCAGGTAATGTTTCTGCTGATTTAGATGGCTTATCAAACCAAATAAAACCAATGTTAGGCGCAGGAATAAGGGTTAAAGCCATACCTCGAGAAAAAGTAAACGTTAGGTTAGATTATGCTTGGGGAGAGAACGGAATTCAGGCATTTTACATTACATTAAATGAAGCATTTTAACCACTTCTATAAACGTTTTCTTAATCCTGTCAAAACGTTTTGTAAATCCTATTAATTTTCGCACTTTTGCGCACCTAAAAAATTCATTTTCTGAACAATATTGCTGAAATAAAACCGCTGCTGGAAGCAGCCGTTAAACCAAAGATAGTGATAACTACCCATCATAAACCTGATGCTGACGCGTTGGGTTCTTCGCTAGGGTTGTACAATTACCTTGTTTTAAAAGGAATTCAACCTGTGGTTGTTTCCCCAACGGATTATGGCGACTTTTTAAAGTGGATGCCCAACGAGCAAAACGTATTAAACTACGAATTAGAAACAGAACGTTGTACCAATTTAATTGCAGAAGCTGATTTGATTTTTTGCCTTGATTTTAATGCATTAAAACGCATTAATCAAATGGGGGAATTGGTGAGGGCGAGCAAAGCCGATAAGGTGATGATTGACCATCACCTGGAGCCGGAAGATTTTGCCACATTTGGGTTACACAACACCGAACGCAGCAGCACTTGTGAGTTGGTGTACGAAACGATTGCTATTTTTGGCGATGCCAATTTGGTAAACAAAGACATCGCAAGTTGTTTGTATGCAGGCATGATGACGGATACCGCGTCCTTCAAACACGGCAGTACCTATCCAAGCACCCACAGGGTTGCTGCCTCATTATTGGAGAAAGGAGCTGAGCCTAATGAAATATATGAACACATTTATGATAACTATTCAATAAGCAGAATGCGATTTATTGGATACTGTTTAAATGAAAAGTTACAAATCTTAAAGGAGCACGATACCGCATTAATATGCATTACAGCTGAGGAGTTAAAACAATACCATATCATAACCGGAGATACGGAAGGGTTAGTAAATTATGGGTTGGCTATAAAAGGAATAAAACTATCCGTGCTCATTGTTGATAGAACCGTGTCACGAAAAATGAGTTTCAGAAGTAAAGGAGATTTCCCGGCAAACGCATTTGCAAGAACATATTTTAATGGGGGAGGGCATTTTAACGCAGCAGGAGGAGAAAGCAGTTCATCCTTAGCAGATACAGAGACTTCCTTTAAACAGGCACTAAAAGAGTACGAACTGCATTTAAATAAACTAAAATGAAAAAGAACATCTATATCATAGCTGCTATGGCGGCTCTATTTACCGCATCTTGCGGCAAGTACAAAACCACTGAAAATGGTTTGAAGTATCGGGTTATTGAAAAAGGAGATGGTGAAGCAAACGCTGATACATCGTCATTATTATTTACTAACTACAGTATTTCTATTGAATCTAATGATTCAGTATTAAGGGAAACATTCTCTAAAGATCAGGCTACTTACATCCCAGTTTTTGAACCCACCATGAAGGATGCGTTAAAAGAGTTCGTTAAAGGAGATAGTGCAGAAGTATTGATTAATGCAGATAGCTTTTTCCTAAACAGTTTAGGCCAGCCAAGGCCTGATTGGATTAAGGCCGGTGATAATATCCGCTTTATTTTAAAAATTAAGGATATTATGAATCAACAAGATATGCGCAAAAAAGAGATGGAAGAGATGCAGAAGCTAAGTGTAAAAGATTCTATTGATTTGAAAGCAGCAATTGCAGCTATGCCAAACGGTCAAAAAACGGCAAATGGTATTTATTACACAGAGTTAAAAGCCGGTAGTGGCAATGGTATAAAAAAAGGAGATAAAGTAACCGTGCTTTATAAAGGAACGTTGCTAAATGGCCAGGTTTTTGATGAAAACCTAAAGGATGGTATTCAGGTAACAGTTGGCTTGGGGCAAGTAATACCCGGATGGGAAGAGATGCTACAAGCAATGAAACTGGGACAAAAGGTTAAGGCAATTCTTCCTTGGCAAATGGCTTATGGTCCTCAAGGGAGCGGACCAATACCCCCATTCAGCTCACTTGTGTTTGAAATGGAAGTGATTAAGATAAACTAATAAAATGATGAATAAAGTGCCCGTTTTGTTTGTGTTCAGCTGTTGTTTGTCCATTTGGGCTTCAGCACAGCCAAGCAAAATGGGCATTTTGCGTTACAACATTCTTCCGGCAAATACTAGCAACAAAGCTGTTAAAGCAACAGACTTGCTGGAAGTTAATTATAGGATGTCCGTTGCATCTACCGATTCATTGTTAACTGAAACATTCACCGCTAATCAGCCTGTTCATATTCCGGTAAAACACCCAAGTTTTAAAGAGATTTTCTTGAAAATTAAACCTGAAGACAGGTTAGAGATAGTCATTTCGGCTGATAGTTTTTATAAGCATACCATGGGGCAGCCTTTGCCTGCGTATTTAAATCGAGGTGATAGTTTACTTTTTTACATGAAGGTTTATGATGTGATGAGTGCAGCTGATTTAATGAATAAGCAATCAAAAGCTGATAAGGAAGCCATATTGCAAGATTCAGCCGCAATGGCATCTTTTCTGAAAGTTTATCCGGAAGTTATCCAAACCAAAAGAGGTGTTTATTTGATTAAAATTAAAGAAGGCAACGGCAGGCAACCAAGTGTTGCTGATTCGGTGGTGATTAAATACAAAGCATATTTATTTACCGGTAAAGTGGTTGATAAAAGTAAGGAGCCGGGATACCAATTTATGATTGGAACCAAATCAGTTATACCCGGTTTGGAAGAGGCTATTCGCTATCTTAAAGAAGGATCCCGTTATAAGGTGGTTATACCATATCTTTTAGCATACGGTCCGGATGGTTATGGCGATGTTCCTCCATTTACTTCCTTGGTATTTGATTTGGAATTATTAAAGGTGAAGTAAAATCTGTTTATTCGTATAAGTGAATTAAAATAAATAACATGAACAAAATAACCTTATTATTTAGCGGCTTGTTGCTATCAGGGTTGGTATTTGGCCAACAGACTAAGGCTAAAAAGCCGGCACCAAAACCTGCGCAAGCAAACAAAGCCTCACAAACAAAGCCAACAACATCTAAAGAAATTGTTACAAACGTGGAATACACAACAGCATCGGGCCTTAAATACAAAATATTAGAAAAGGGTACCGGAAAAAAAGCCGAGTCAGGGGCAACCGTAACGGTACATTATACCGGCACATTAACAGATGGAAAAAAGTTTGATAGCAGTAAAGACCGTAACCAACCCTTTAGTTTTAAATTGGGTGCCGGCCGTGTTATTAAAGGTTGGGATGAAGGTATTGCTTTATTGCGAGTAGGTGACAAGGCCTTATTAACTATTCCACCGGATTTAGGATATGGAGCAAATGCCATGGGACCAATTCCGGCAAATGCTACACTTATTTTTGAAGTGGAATTATTGGATTTGAAAGAGCCGATAAAGCCTTGGGATATACAAAGTAAAGATACACTCTCTACCGCCAGCGGATTAAAATACATCGTTGTCGAAAAATCAAATAATGCAGAGGCCAAAAGGGCAGAGAATGGAAAAACAGTAGAAGTGCACTATACAGGGTTTTTAACCAATGGAAAAGTGTTCGATTCGTCTATTGAGCGCGGCCAGCCAATTAACTTTATGTTGGGGCAAGGAATGGTTATTAAAGGATGGGAAGAAGGCATTGCATTGATGAATGTTGGAGATAAAATGCGTTTGATTATTCCTTCCAATTTAGGTTATGGTGAAGCCGGAGCGGGAGGAGGAAGTATCCCACCTAACGCTACGTTATTGTTTGATGTAGAATTGATTGATGTGAGATAGCCGATAAGTTAATAGTATGCAAAAGCCGTCCTATAAAAGACGGCTTTTTATTTTTTGTACAATCTTAAAAGTAAGTGCTTATTCTTTAAGCTAATCGCGATTAATTTAACCTAAATGGGGCAATCAGGTTAAATTTTGGTATGGCCACTTTAAACAATTCTCCATCCAGTTGTCTTTCCATTAAATAGGTTCCATGCATCAAACCGATATCAGACCTGATGGCACATCCCGAAACATACTGATGCGTTTCCCCTGGTTCTAACACTGGTTGCAAACCAACAATACCTTCCCCCTCAACTTCGTTTTTCGCAACATTCAAGTCATTGATAAACCAATGTCTTCGGAGTAGTTTAATGGTGTACTCCCCTTTGTTTTGTATAGTAATGCGGTAAGCAAACATGTGCTCATGATTGGGCGAACTTACTGTTGAATTTTGGTAAGCAACTTCAACCGTAATTTTTACATCGTTTGTTATAGCAGTTGGCATATTTTGATAACGCACAAATTAATAAAAAGTTGTAACTAATTACAACCATTATTAGTATAACTATTAATTATGATAAGGTGAATAACCTAACCTAATAACCTACCACCATTTATTATGAAGTAAAAGGGTAAATAAAACAGGCCCATCAGGCATAGAAATTGGCTTTTGCACAGGCTAATGTTATTGGCTAACAATTACTTAACTTAAATTAAATGTTCATTTGATGTGTTGCATGGAGTTTTGTAGAATATGTTGAGTTAACCACTTATTATATGCAAAAACGAAAAATAAAACTAGCTGTAATTTCCGATGTACACTTAGGTACATACGGCTGTCATGCCAAAGCCGTTAACAATTACCTTAAGTCTATTGAACCCGAAATACTCGTGTTAAATGGAGATATTATTGACATCTGGCAGTTTAGCAAGCGGTATTGGCCGGATAGTCATATGAAAGTGGTACAACGTATTTTTAAGATGATGAGCCAAGGCACTAAGGTTTATTATTTAACTGGAAATCATGATGAAATGTTACGGAAATTCACTGATTTTAGGCTTGGTAAGTTGGAACTGTTGGATAAATTGGTTCTTGACTTAGACGGAAAAAAGGCGTGGTTTTTTCATGGTGATGTATTTGACATTACTATGAAGCACAGCAAATGGTTAGCCAAACTAGGAGCCGTAGGTTACGATACCTTAATTATATTAAATAGTGCGGTAAACTGGTTTTCTCAAAAGCTTGGCAAGGGAAAGGTTTCATTTAGCAAACGAATTAAAAACAGCGTAAAACAAGCCATTAAGTTTATTGATGATTTTGAAAAAACAGCCACAGAAATCGCACTAAACAATGGCTATGATTTTGTGGTTTGCGGGCATATTCATCAACCTGCAATTCGTGATGTGTTTAGCACCAAAGGCAAAGTAATGTATTTAAACAGCGGGGATTGGATTGAAAACCTAACGGCATTGGAGTATCATGATGGCAAGTGGAGTTTGATGAATTACAAACTGGAGTTTAACGAAGAGACATCCATTGAAGATGAAATTAATGTGAAACTACCAAACATAGAAGCACTTTACCAACATATTATAAAAACAGCCGTTTAATACATACCAGCATGAGAATTTTGTATGCCATACAAGCAACGGGTAATGGCCATTTGAGCAGGGCCCGCGAAATTATTCCTCATTTGTTAAACTACGGCAAATTGGATTTATTGGTAAGTGGTAGGCAAGCTGATGTGCATTTACCTTATCTTATTAAATATAAAAAAGCGGGAGTAAGTTATACATTTGGTAAAAAGGGTGGTATAAATATGATTGATACCATTAAACATTTAAGACCTGTTCAATTTATATCCGATGTGTTGTCTTTTCCGGTTGACGATTATGACCTGATTATTAATGATTTTGAACCGGTTTCTGCTTGGGCTTGTAAGGTTAAACTAAAACCTTGTATCGCATTAAGTCATCAAGCGGCTTTTTTATCTCAACGTTCGCCAAGACCTTTAAAGCGAGATTCATTTGCTGAAGGGTTATTTAAATATTATGCTCCGGTTTCTCAACAAATTGGTTTTCATTTTAAAGCTTATGATAGTTTTGTTCATACACCTGTTATCAGGCAAGAGGTACGAAGGATGGAAACATCAAACGAAGGACATGTTACTGTTTACCTCCCAGCACATGCTGATGAGTTACTGGTAAATTATTTTACCCAAGTAAAAGAAGTGCATTGGCAAATTTTCAGCAAGCACTGCAAAACACCATACAGCCAAAATAATGTGCAAGTGAAGCCGGTGCTAAACGAGGATTTTTTAAAGAGTTTGGCAAGCTCTGAAGGATTAATTACTGCTGGCGGTTTTGAAAGCCCTGCAGAGGCGATGTATCTACGCAAAAAGGTGCTTTCAATACCAATGCTTAACCAGTACGAACAAATTTGCAATGCTGAAGCCATGAAAGAAATGGGAGTAACCGTGGTTAAGAAAATAGGTAGTGGTTTTGTAAGTCAGGTAAAAAGCTGGATTAACTACAGTTGTCCGGTAAATATCAATTATCCTGATGAAACAGCTTCAGTTATTGAGGGAATATTTATGGAGCATAGCATCAACAAGCAACTTGATTACCTAACTAACTAATCAGGCAAAGCAAGAATCGCCATCACCATCCGCAAAGATGGGGTTATCTTGTTTAAGTACTTCATGCAGTTTTTTGCAAACATAAATGGGGCGTGATAATTTTCTCCTAAGTAAGTAAAAAATACCTTGCTGCATTAAGCCCTGGTGTTTGCTATTAAAAACAGTAACTTCAAAAACAGTTTTTGTTCTAATATACTTTTGCAAAGCATCAGCCAATAAGGGTTCGTTAGTGTCATCACACCAAACGTAGGAAATTTTTAATTCTCCTTTTTTTAGCATAACCAAAGCCATACCAACCAGTTCTTTATGGTGATAACATAAAACAAATTCATTACAATAATCTGGGGTGCTAATGGTAAATTCATAGTTAGAGGCTAGTATATCCGGCTGTTCTGATTGATACACCCATGGAAATTCCATCATCCATTTAAATTCTTTAACTCCGCGTTTACAGTAACTTTTAGCAGGATATTTTTGTATAAAATGAGCAAGTTCCGGTGTAATTTGTTGGGTAATTTGCATCTCAACATCACAATTAATGGCTGTGATGGTTCGATGTATGTTAACCACTGTATTGATAGCCGAATCAATAACACGTAATACAGGTATAAAATAAACGTATACAGGGTTTCGGGTTGGCATAAAGTAGGACAGGCGGCTTTTAACATAGTATCGGGTGCCGTTATTGGTTAATGCATTAAACTCAGGATGTTTGTTAAATACTGTAGCTGCGGCTGGCGATTGATTGGTGGTAAGCACCATATTGTCCCACGCTTTAAGTAAGCTATTAATCAATTGCGGTGCGATGCCTTTTCCCCGGTGGGTTGCACTAACCCACATGCTGCTTAACCAGCCCGCATCGTAAATATTTCCTTTGATTTCCAATGTGTCAGGTAATATGCCTAAATAGCCAACTAGTTCATTTTCTTGATATGCACAGGCCATAATCACATTATCAGGCTTGGTTCTGGGTGAATGTGCAATAGACGAGGCCCGTTGCTTGCTGATTGGAATAACAGGCATGTCATGGTACGTTTTGTCTTCAACCAACGCTACCAGTTTATCTGCGGTGTATGTTACAATTTTTATCAAATTCGCTGAATGGTGTTTTTGTTAAAAGGCCTTTTAAGTTGGTAATACAAATACTCGGTTTTAATGGCATGAGCCGCATTTTTATATCCGGCATCCAGGGCTATGCGTTGGGTATGTTGGGGAAATAATTCATGCTTAATGCCTGCGCAGCCCCAGGTTGCATCAACAAGGTGTTTTTCATAAATATAATGAAACAACCTTGCAGATAACCCCCAATCGGTAAACGGAAACGAAAAGTACTTATAGGATAAGTTAAACCGTTCAGTTAACCAGTTCATACTGGTTTCAATCTGGTAAATTTGATCAACCTCTTGTAATTCAAAAAAGGGGGGGTGGTCAATACTATGAGCACCAATATTAAAACCATCAGCAAGCAGTTTTTGTATTTGCGAAGTATTTAAGTATGGTTTGTGTTGCTTTAAATACGCGTTAAAATCCACTTCAGCATCCTGAGCCAAACCGTCTAACTCATGCCTATTCCTGTAACTAACTTGGTACACATAATCAACAACTTTTTTTTTTATTTGTTGTTCAACTTTTTGTTGAATAGAGGGGTTTGCAGAGCATGCATGAATAATTAATGCAGCTTTATAGCGATAAAATAATTCCTTATTATCAATAAAAGCGGTATTTAAAAAGAAAGTGGCTTGTATACCTTTACGCTTTAAAATGGGAGCAGCTACCTCTGCGCAACTTGATAAGCCATCATCAAAACTTAATTCAAACCGGTTGCCAAAATGATGTAACAAATAATCCAGATCTTTTTCAAATTGAAGTGGAGTAATTGTGCGGTACAATCCTTTGGTAAAAGGTTCGGTATTAGATTTTATGGTATGATAAAATACTGAAACCTTGGGTAGAGGATAGTTTTTATTAATGAGGTATTGAGGTACTGCATTGCCGAATAAGGAAAGAAAAGCTGTTACTTTAGTCATCAATTCCCAAGTTTTGAAAAGGAGTAAAGGATAATAAATAAATCTTTCTCAACGGAGTAGTTTTTAGCGTATAAAAAATTTAGTTTATTAACAGTAGCATCTTCAACACCAATTGTACTTGTTGTTACAGGACTAAGCACCCCTTGCTTGATTTTAGGTAAATCATTACTGTTTTTGTAGGAGTGGGCATATCCAACCCAGGTTTTTTTACCACCAATTACCTCAATTAGGTTTCTTATAAAATTAAAACGTTGCCTAACCAGTAACATTGCTAGTGGAAGCAATGGCAAAAAGCAAATGGCCACAACTATATCCAACACTCTTTTTTTTCTTAGGTGCAAAGGTTCATTAAGGGCCATATTAATTTCCAAGGCATAAAAATCACCGGGAGTGTTTTTACTGTTAGAGCCAATAATAAAAGAGCTTTCTTCGGGCACAATTTTATATTGTACACCCGGTAGTGTTATTCCTCCCATCCATTGAATGATTTGTCCGGCAGAAATATCTTTAGAGCAAAAAATAATCTCTTCAATGTGAAAAAACTGAACAATATCCTTTAGCTTGTTCACATTGCCTAAGTAATCATTGTTATGTGTTTCTGTTTCGTCAATAGCTACATATCCAAGCACCTTACAATTTGCCTTTGTTTTATTTAGCAATTCCTGAACCCGCAGTACCTCGGCCTTATTGCCCACAATAACAGTGTTGTTATCATAAGCCATTGCTAAATCTACCTTCTTAAACTTGAGTACATAAAGCAACAAACGGTTAAAGTAGCTGCCAATAATGGCCCAAATAAACGCCAGCATAATAATGGCCCTGGAATACCGATAACTTTCCGGAGCAAATGCATAAAAAAGGCTAATGCCAACTAATCCAATAAGCACACCCTTAATAACTGCAGAAAGCGAACGTGTTTTGTGGTAGGCTCCGGCAATGTATAATCCTAGCAGCCACATAATTGTGTATACTGTGGCATTAATCAGCATAAACCGCAATGGATAGGAACCTCCTTGTATATACTTATGGTTTAGTTCCCAGTACAACTTGATAAAATAAATGCCTCCATAAATAAATCCGGCATCCATAAGTAACAACTTGGAGCGTTGAATAAACCCGGCAATAACGGAGATGCCGGCACGCAAATAAATGGCAAAATTAATTAATAGGCTAAAGAGTTGGGCATGTCGGCTGCTGTAGTGTTTTTGGGCAAATATGATCATGGCCTTGTAAAACACAAACACGTAGTTTACGCTAGTTTTTTTTGTGCTCTCTCCCTTGTAATGTATAATGGTGGTTTTGGGAAGATAATAATTTTTATAACCTCCCTGCGTAATCCGGTAGGATAAATCAATATCCTCTCCATACATAAAATAATCCTCGTCAAGCAAACCTATTTTATCCAAGGTGGCTTTTCTGATAAGCATAAATGCTCCGGCAAGTACATCAACTTGGTGAACTTCGTTATTACTCAAATACCCCAAATGGTATCGGCCAAATCGTTTGGACTTTGGAAAAACAGAAGCCAATCCAAACATTTTATAAAACGCAACCTGTGGGGTTGGTAATCCACGCTTTGATTCCGGTAAAAACTTGCCTTTCCCATCTATCATCCTTACCCCTAAAGCTCCGGCATCTTCATGCGTATCCATAAAGTTGATACAAGTTTTAAAACAATCTTCCTCCACCACAGTATCAGGATTCAGCAAAAGCACATACTTGCCTCTTGCCATTTTAATGGCCTGATTATTTGCAACAGAAAAACCTGGATTATGCTTGTTCTCAATTAATATGGTTTGGGGGAAGGTTCTGCGCACCATTTCACAACTTCCATCTGCTGAGTTGTTATCCACCACAAACACTTCTCCGGTAATTCCGTCAAGGGCTTTATACACGCTATGTAAAGCTTGCTCTAGGAAATACTTAACATTATAGTTAACAATAATTATTGAAAGCTGCATTTAATTGATGCCGATTGGCTTGCAATATAAAACATTTTTAGCTTCTACATATTGTGTTTACAATCATGGTTTTGCAGTAATTGATTAATAATCAGAAGTGTTGCATATGTGCTGCCTTCTGCTTTACTTTGCAAAGTGCTAAAACAAGTAAAAAAAGTAATCGTGTATGTGCTCATATTGGGTATTTGTTTACCTGATGGGGCTTTGCATACGGTAACCAGCACAACCGCACTAATAACACATTATTTTCATCACCTTACAGATCATGAATACATTGGTGTGCGTGATTTTTTAATTCTTCATTCGGCAGACAATGCCCACATGCAAGAGGATATGCAGGAACATAAGCACCTTCCCGGATCAGACAACAAACAAAATTGTCAGCATGCACAAGTGGTTCCTGCCGTAGCAGGCGATACAGAAGTCAATCTTATTCTTCCTGAACTGCTAAAAACAAAGCACATGAGCTTTGTGCAACAATATTTGCCTAAAAGCAAATCAGCAGCCATTTGGCAACCGCCCAAGTTGGCATAACCATCTATTAACCGCCATTGGCGGCTTTCTTCATCTCATTTTTTTAAACTTAATTTAATCATAGGATTACTATGTTAGATGCAATTATCCGTATGAGTATACGGAATAAGCTGGTAGTGGGCATATTTACTTTTGCCCTTGTAATTTGGGGTATTTTCTCCTTAACCCAATTGCCCATTGATGCCGTACCGGACATCACCAATAATCAGGTACAAATACTTACTGTTGCTCCAAGCAGCAGTGCAGAGGATATAGAACGGTTGGTTACTTTTCCGGTAGAGCAAACCATGGCTACCATTCCGGGAATTGATGAAATTCGCTCCTTTTCGCGTTTTGGTCTTTCCGTGGTAACCATTGTTTTTGATGATGATATTGATGTGTATTGGGCACGTCAACAAGTAAACGAACGTTTGGCTCAGGCTAAGGAAGAAATTCCGGCAGGCATGGGTACACCGGAACTTGCGCCACTCACCACGGGTTTGGGCGAAATATTTCAGTACGTTATTCATACAAAACCCGGCTATGAAAAAGCGTACGATGCCATGAAACTAAGAACCATTCAAGATTGGATTGTACGCAGGCAACTTTTGGGAACCAAAGGAGTGGCTGATGTAAGCAGTTTTGGGGGAGGGTTGAAACAATATGAAATAGCGATAAATACAGATAAACTGAATAACCTTAACCTAAGCATTGCTCAAGTTTTTGATGCGGTTAAAAACAATAATGAAAATACAGGTGGTGCCTATATTGACAAAAAACCACATGCTTATTTTATAAACGCTCAAGGGTTAATCAAAAGTAAAGAGGACATTGAAAATATTGTAGTAAGAAACAACCCCGATGGATTACCCTTATTAATAAAACACGTGGGAGTTGTGCAGCTAGGAACAGCCACCAGATACGGAGCAATGACCAGAAATGATGAAGGGGAGGTGGTAGGAGCAGTAGTGATGATGCTTAAAGGAGCCAACTCTTCGCAAGTGATAAAAAGTGTGAAAGAACGCATTGAACAAATTGAAAAAAACCTACCTGAGGGAGTGGTAATCGAGCCATTTTTAGACAGAACAAAACTGGTGAATGGTGCCATTGAAACAGTGTCGAAAAACCTGATGGAAGGAGCGTTAATTGTGATATTTGTGTTGGTGCTTATGCTGGGAAATATCCGTGCAGGATTGGTAGTGGCCTCAGTTATTCCACTAGCCATGCTTTTTGCAGTTGCCATGATGCGGATTTTTAATGTTTCGGGAAACTTAATGAGTTTGGGTGCTATTGATTTTGGGTTGATAGTAGACGGATCGGTAATTATTGTAGAAGCCACTTTGCACCACTTGGGATTAAGGGGTAAAAATGGGCCGTTAAGTCAGCAACAGATGGATATTGCCGTGTTTGAATCAGCCAGTAAAATAAGGAATAGTGCAGCTTTTGGTGAGTTAATTATTTTAATTGTGTATTTACCCATTCTTACATTGGCCGGTGTTGAAGGTAAAATGTTTAAACCCATGGCACAAACTGTAGGTTTTGCCATCATTGGTGCTTTACTGCTTTCTGTTACTTATATTCCAATGATGAGTGCACTCTGTTTGAGTAAGAACATCAATAATGAGCCCACATTTGCTGATAAGGTACTCCTTAAACTAAAAGTAATTTACACCCCATTAATTCATGCTGTGCTCACCAAACCGAAGCTGGTTTTAGGCGTAACGATAATCAGCCTCCTTGGGGCACTGGTTATTTTTAGCAATTTGGGTGGAGAGTTTATCCCAAGTTTAGATGAAGGAGACTTTGCAGTTGAAACCAGGGTACTAACTGGAAGCAGCTTAACCGAAACCATTGAGGCTGCCCAAAAATCATCGCGGGTATTGTTGGATAATTTTCCTGAAGTAAAAGAAGTGGTGGCTAAAATAGGTTCATCAGAAATTCCTACTGACCCTATGCCGGTTGAAGCCTGTGATTTAATGGTGATTTTAAAGGAAAAAGACGAATGGACTTCAGCTGATTCCAAAGAAGAACTGGCAGAAAAAATGCAGCTTAAGTTAGAAGAAAACATCATAGGTGTTAGTTATGGTTTTCAACAACCCATTCAAATGCGATTCAATGAGCTGATGAGTGGAGCAAGGCAGGACGTGGTGGTGAAAATATTTGGCGAAGATTTGGATAAGATTTCAGCTTACGCCAAACAAATGGGTAAAATTATAGAAAAAGTACCGGGTGCAACTGATGTGTATGTTGAACAAGTAAGTGGGCTGCCTCAGATTATGATAGATTATAACCGTGAAAAATTAGCCCAGTTCGGCTTAAATATAACAGATGTAAATAGGGCTGTTCGAACAGCTTTTGCAGGAGAACAAGCCGGATTGGTGTTTGAACAGGAAAAAAGATTTGCATTGGTGGTTAAACTGGAAAGAGAGGGTAGATTAAATATTGAAGATGTAAGAAATCTCTTCATCACTGCACCAAATGGAAATCAAGTACCGCTGAGTCAGGTGGCTGAAGTAGCACTAAAAGTTGGGCCAAACCAAATACAACGAGATGATGCCAAACGAAGAATAATAGTAGGATTTAATGTGCGAAACAATGATGTGCAAACAGTGGTTCAACAAGTAAAGGAAATGGCCGAAAGAAAAATGAAACTTGAACCGGGTTATCACACCACTTATGGTGGAACGTTTCGGAATTTGGAAGAGGCCAGGGTTCGCCTATTGATAGCTGTACCGGTAGCGTTATTATTCATTCTTATTTTGTTGTTTTTCACATTCAATTCCCTGTTACAAGCGTTGATGATTTTTACTGCTATACCCTTAAGTGCAATTGGAGGCATTTTAGCACTTTGGCTAAGAGACATGCCATTTAGCATTTCTGCCGGAGTGGGCTTTATTGCCTTGTTTGGTGTAGCTGTACTAAATGGAATTGTATTAATTGCCGAATACAACCATTTACAATCAGAAGGAATGGCCGGGAAGGAATTGATAGTTACCGGTTCTTTAAACAAGTTACGACCAATTTTAATGACGGCACTGGTTGCTTCATTGGGTTTTTTACCAATGGCATTATCAAACGGAAGTGGCGCGGAGGTTCAAAAGCCATTAGCAACTGTTGTTATTGGAGGATTAATCTCCTCCACCTTATTGTCTTTGTTTGTTTTGCCGGTATTGTATCAGTTTTTAAGGCATAAAAAAGTAAATAAGGAGGTATTAGTTTCAATGGTTCTATTGTTGTTTTTTGTTGGTGATGTTCATGCACAACAACAAGCCCAAAGTCTTAGCATGGCTGATGCGGTTAGCATGGCTTTAAACAATAACAAAATCATTGAGATAGGTAAGACCAAAGTAAACTACCAAAAAACATTAAAACGATCAGCCAGCGAAATTCCTAAAACTGATGTTGTTTTAATGCAAGGGCAATACAACAGTTACGAAAAGGCAGACCAAAATATTACCCTAACCCAAAATATCCCATTTCCCTCTTTAATTGTTGCACAACAAGGTTTAAGCAAACAAATGGTTCAAGCAGCAGAGGCAGAACTCAATGAAGCAAAAAACCAATTGGCGTTAGACGTAAAGGTATGCTATCTTCATTTGCAATACCTGTTAGCACAACAACAAATACTGATGCAAAGTGATACTGTTTATGAATCATCGGCCCGCTCAACAGAAATGAGGTATAAGCAAGGTGAGGCAACACTACTTGACAAAGCAATGGCACAGCAACGCAGTTTGGAAATAAAGAACCAGCTAAACAGAAATAAGTCGGAGCAAGATTTGCTGCTGTTACAGCTGAAAAAGTTGGTGAATATTCAAGGAGAAATTATATTTAAAGATAAGGAATTAACACCTCTGGTAACTGAGTGGTTAAATGATTCAAGCCAGATTATAAATAATGGTAAGCTATTTTATATGAGGCAACAAATTGAAGTAGCCGGAAAAAATAAAAGCGTTGAAACCAATAAGTTATTTCCCGATATCAAAGTTGGGTATTTTAATCAAACCTTGATTGGCAGCATTAACGCAAGAGATGCCAGCGTTGCCAGGTCAGGAGATCGTTTTCAAGGGGTGCTAATAGGATTGGCACTTCCCCTTTGGATATCCCCTCAATTGGCCAAAATAAAAGCAAGTAGTTTGCAGCAAGAAGTGGCAAAACAGCAGTATCAACAACTGGAGAATGAAACGGCCTTTGAATATGCTATGGCCTATGCTGAATACAAGCGAGCAAAAAGTAACTTAAACTACTATTTAGGGGTAGCTTTGCCAAATGCAACATTAATTTTAAAACAAGCACAAAAGGCGTACACTAATGGGGATATTGACTATAGCCAATTTGCAAAGGCTACAAATGAATCTCTAGCAATAGGGCTTAATCATATTATAGCAGTGAAAGACTACAATAAGTCTATTTTTCAATTACAATATTTAACAGGAAAAAATTAATCAATACAGTTATGTCACATTTTTATAAAGTAGTTATACTATCGCTTATTGTAACCATTTACGGTTGCAGCGGCCAATCATCCTCACAACAAGAAGGTGATGAAAAATTGAACTCAGAGCAAGCACTTACCCTGAGTAAAGCGCAAATTAAACAAGCGGGTATTACCTGGGGTGTGCTTACCAAACGAACAATCAACCATAAAATTAAGGTGAATGGGTTATTAGATGTACCCCCGCAAAATTTGATAAGTATTACTTCTCCTTATGGCGGTAACCTAATTGAAACAAAGTTATTGCAAGGTTTGCATGTGCACAAAGGAGATGTTATCGCTACCATGGAGCATCCTGATTATATCCAGCTTCAGCAAGATTATCTTGAGAATAAAGGTCAGCTTGATTTTGTGAAGGAAGAGTTTGAGAGACAAAAGGAGTTGATGAAGGAGGAAGTAAACAGCAAAAAAACTTTTCAAAAGGCAAAAGCTGATTATGAAATAATAAGAGCAAGGGTAAATGGGTTGAAGGCAAAACTGGAACTCATTCATGTTAACATGAACCAACTGGAACAAGGCCATATTCAAAAAAGCATTTACTTATACTCTCCTATTAATGGTTATGTAACAAAAGTAAACGTATCAGTGGGTTCGTTTGTGAGTAGCAATACGGTATTGTTTGAGATTGTAGATACAGAGCATCTTCATGCAGAAGTAAATGTTTTTGAAAAAGATGTTTCTTCAATTCAGGTGGGTCAGGATGTTACTTTTAGTTTAGCAAACGAAACAAGAATACGACATGCAAAGGTTTATTTGATTGGTCGAGAAATAAACAAAGACAGAACCATTCGGGTGCATTGCCATCTTAATGAAGAGGACAGAAACCTGTTGCCCGGAATGTATTTAACAGCGTTTATTGAAGTGAAAAGTGCGGTGGTAAACGCCTTACCAAATGAAGCAGTGGTTGAATATGATGGCAAAGCGTATGTTTTTATAGCGGACTCCGGTACCAATAACCAAATGAGTTTTAAACAAGTGGAGGTTAAGGTAACAGGGAAAGAATCTGGTTTTACCAGTATTGAAGATAATGAAGTATTAAACGGAGCAACTCTGGTGTTCAAAGGTGCCTATCAGTTATTATCGGCCTTACTCAAAGAGGAGGAAGAATAAGTTTAACGAAGTAATGTGACAGAGCCTTTTTTCACAAAACGATCGTTTGTTGCAAACGTGCCTTCAACTAACCAAACATACACATCTGTTAATGCGGGTGTTCCATAGATCGAACCGTCCCAACCCTTGAATGGGTCATTGGTTTCAAACACCAAGCGTCCCCACCTATCATATACTTTAAACTCATACCCTTGGCGCCTAACACCTGTAACAATAGGTAAAAATATTTCGTTGTTATTATCACCATTTGGTGAAAAGGCATTGGGCACAAAAATGGTTCCGCTTTTATCAACGTTAATGATGTTAATACCTGTAGAAGTATCAGGGCATCCAAATTGATTAAGTACTACCAAACGCACACTATGCTGGCCTTCGTTGGTAAATTCAAATCCGCTGTTATAATTCGTATCTGAAAAAATCACCTTGTTTTCATCGTCAATAACTGTCCAAAATGTTTTCACCGCATCAAATGAAGTATTGGTGAATGTAGAGTAGGCCTCCGGCAAGAAAATACTAGTTGGGTTTGCACTAAAACGTGCGCGTGGCAAGTCGTGTACGGCTATTAATTTCCTTTTCTCTATTGTGGAGTCTCCGCCCGGGCCATAAGCAGTCAATTCCACGTTAAAACTATCAGCACGTGTGTAGGTGTGTATCGGATTCGCTTCGTTAGATTTTGTGCCATCTCCAAAATCCCAGCGATAAGTATACGCATATAAACTTTGGTTGGTGAATGTAACAGTTAGTGGTTTACAGCCTGATTTTGGATCACAATCAAATGCCGGAATTGGTTTGCGGGGATCAACCCGAAGTGTTCGCTCAGCAGTATCTTTACATCCTTGATTACTGGTAACAATTAGCATGGGATTAAAGTTGCCCGAATCGCTGTAATTATGCGAAGGATTATCAAGAGTTGAGGTATTATTAGGGCTTAAAGGGTCGCCAAAATTCCACTCACTAGTTAATGTTCCATTGGTTACGGTTGATAGATTGGTAAAGTTAACCAAGGGGTTGGGCAATTGAGGATCTATCGGGTTAAAAGAAAACAAGGCTTTAGGAATTTCGTAGATGTTGATATAATTGGGTTTAACGGTGGTATCTGAACATCCAAATTGGTCGTAAGCAATGAGTGTTACATCAAATGAACCGGTATTGGCATATTTGTGTTGTGGAGTAGTTGAATTGTTACCAGCACCATCTCCAAAAAGCCAAAAGTAGTTAACCGCATTGCGTGAGAGATTTTGAAACTGTACATCAAGGTTTAAACACTTGGAAGTGGCAGAGGCTATAAAATCAGCAGTAACAAGTGGGCGAACCGTAATCAAATCCTCAGTACTATCAATACATCCATTGTTGCTGGTGGCAATCATCTTTACAGTAAAAATCCTATTGTTGGTTGCATGGGTAGTGTAATAATGCTTGGGCGATTGTATAGCACTGGTATTGCCATCTCCGAATCGCCATAAATAGCTGGATGCGCCTTGGGTGGCATTAAGAAAATTGTATTCCGCAGTGTCACAACGCAATGTTTTCGATATAGAGATGGTTACATCAGGCAATGGATAAACAGTGATGTTTCTAATAGCTGTATCAATGCACCCACTAGCCGATTTTGCAGTAAGTGTTACCGGGTAAACCCTGTTTGTTAACACCAAATTATTAGTGAAACTTTTTAGTGCATTAGTAGTCGTATCTTTAGTAGCATCGCCAAAGTCCCACTCATACTTTACACCACGTAATGAGGCGTTG
>RDYC01000418.1 GCA_004293295.1 Bacteroidota bacterium | reverse complement strand
AGCCTTTTGTAAAGCCTCTATGAAGGTGCGTCCTATCCCCATTACCTCACCAACTGATTTCATTTGAAGTCCAAGGGTTTTATCTGCGCCTTTAAACTTATCAAAATTAAATCGTGGAATCTTTACGATAACATAATCAATGGCAGGTTCAAAATAAGCAGAAGTGGTTTGTGTAACAGGGTTTTTTAATTCATCTAAAGTATAACCAATGGCCAGTTTTGAAGCAATTTTTGCAATAGGGTATCCTGTAGCTTTAGAAGCCAATGCCGAAGAGCGAGACACCCGAGGGTTAATTTCAATAGCAATAATATCTTCATTATCAGGATTAACAGAGAATTGTACGTTACATCCACCATTAAAGTTTCCAATGCTTCGCATCATTAATATGGCCATGTCGCGCATTTTTTGGTAGCAACTATCACTTAAAGTCATAGCCGGAGCAACGGTAATGGAGTCTCCTGTATGAATGCCCATTGGGTCAAAGTTTTCAATCACACAGATTACTGCCACATTATCATTAGCATCGCGCAGTAGTTCTAATTCATATTCCTTCCATCCAAACACCGCCTTTTCAACCAACACCTCATGAGTAGGAGAGGCTGAAAGTCCTCTTTGCAAAGCGGCATCCAGTTCCTCTTTTTTCCAAACGAATCCGCCTCCTGTACCACCTAAGGTATACGAGGGTCTGATTACTAATGGAAACCCAATTTCCTGGGCAATTTCCTTGCCCTCTAGAAAAGAATTTGCGGTGCGGCTTGGTGCAACACCTATGCCAATTTCAATCATTTTTTGGCGAAAGGCTTCCCGGTTTTCCGTAGTTTCAATGGCCTTGGTATCAACGCCAATCATCCTTACCCCATACTTTTCCCAAATACCCAGTTCTTCGCATTCTATAGCTAAATTCAGCGCTGTTTGTCCACCCATGGTAGGCAATACGGCATCAATTTGTCGTTCTTGTAATATCTTCTCAATACTAGCTGGTTCAAGCGGCCATAGGTAAACATGTTCCGCAGTTACGGGGTCAGTCATAATGGTGGCAGGGTTCGAGTTAATCAACGAAACCTCAATGCCTTCTTCTTTTAAAGAACGGGCTGCTTGGCTTCCTGAATAGTCAAATTCACAAGCCTGACCAATGATAATTGGCCCGCTTCCAATAATGAGAACTGATTTAATGCTGCTGTCTTTTGGCATGTTACTTTATGATTGAGTTGGTTTAGCAACTTTATGGCATACCTAAACGTACACCTAAAAATTGGGCAAAAATAAGGGAAAGCCTTAGTTTACAAAATTTAATACCTAAAAATTAAGTAGGCACGCTTTAAAACAGGCGGTTGCGAGATAAAGATAGAATCATGATGAGATATACAAGAAGTAAAACTGTTATTACCAACTAAAGATGAAGAGTGGAATTAGTGGTAAATGCTGAAAACAGGGATAGCTTAATGTTATTTATTCAGGCAGCTAAGAAGCCTTAATCAACTAAACTCAACAACGCCTCTTCTTTCACTTCATGCCCACCTTCAAATGTAACAACACGGGCGTTTAATTGGTGCATCAAATCAAATACTTGCTGGTGTTTTTCTGGCGTAATTAAGGGGTCTTTTGTTCCTGTAACATAAGTAATGGGCAATGCCTTTATTTTGGCTGAAACTGGGTTTACTAGTTCTGCGGCTAGGTCACCTGAATAGATAATAAAGGCACCAACGTTTAAGTTACTTTGGTGAACAAACCGCGATGCGGTGGCCACGCCTTGGGAAAAGCCCAAGACAATAAACTTTATGTGAGAAGGAATTTGAAGAGAAGCACATAATAGGTTAAGGTAATTGAGGTAGTCTGCTATTTCAACTTCTCGGTCTTCGCTGGTCATCCAGGTTGCAGCGGGCTTACCTCCAAAGCCTTTGGCATAAAATTTATTAAGCCCTTCTGGGGCAACAATAAATCTGGAACCATTATCTAAAACACTAAACGGTTTACTAAAATCACTTGCCAATTGTGCATAACCGTGAAGCACCAACCAAACTTCTTTGGTATGCTCATTAAGTTTGCCCAAGGTAAAATAGCGGGCTGATTTAGCAATGGTTATGTGGTGTTCCTGTGCCAAGGTTAAGCCAGATTACCCTCTTTTAGTCGTTCTGTATTTTCGGCAAACTGAAGTTTGTCTATAAATTCTTGAACATCACCATTCATTACATCAGATAGGTTATAAACCGTTAACCCAATTCTATGATCGGTTACACGGCCTTGAGGATAATTGTAGGTGCGGATTTTTGCAGAGCGATCACCTGTTGAAACCATGGTTTTGCGAGAAT
>RDYC01000417.1 GCA_004293295.1 Bacteroidota bacterium | reverse complement strand
CATATAAGTGTACTAAGTTTTATATTTTAACTGTTGCTGCTAATACAATGCTATCCCAAAGTTGTTGAGCTGAAACATCCCAGCTGAAATCTTGTTTACGTTGGGCACTTGCAAGTTTTTTTTGTTGATAGAAGTCTTGTTGGGTGGTGAGTTTTACCATCGCTTCAGTTACTTGGCTTAATTCATATGGCGACACCAGCACACCCGCATTGCCCGCAACTTCTGGCATTGAAGTTACATTTGATGTAATAACCGGAACATTGCAAGCCATAGCCTCGATAATCGGTAAACCAAATCCTTCAAAAAGTGGAATATATACCATTACTTCAGCAGCGGCAATAATTTGATGCAAATCGCTATCGGCCACCCGACCGGTAAATATCACATCTTGTTGATGTTTCATTTGGTTAAAGGCTTCTTCAATACTTTTACTTTTCCAAGCTTTACGACCAACTATTACCAGTTTAAAATTGTTTGGGATTAACGTTTTGTAAGCATCAAAAGCACGTAACAACATTTCAATGTTTTTTCGCGGATGCATGGCACCTACATAACAAAAGTAGGGACAATTAACCGAGAATTTCTGTCTGATTTCTTTTTTTAGCCCATCATCAACTGATTTAAAACCTTCGCTTGGGGCATTGTATATTACATCTATTTTATTAGGGTTAATGTTAAATTGGTTAATAATATCCTGTTTGGTGTAATTGGAAACCGCAACTAGTCTGGCTGCCTTATGTGCATATTTGGGAAAGAAGTAGGTATAGTACCAGTATTCTAATTTGTTAATTCCTTCTTTGAAATGTAAAAAGGCCAAATCATGCATAACGGCCAATTGAGGCACTTGTGTGCGCAAACTTAAATAGCCATCAGTGCTAACAAAAACATCAGCCTTGTGTTTTTTTAGCGCTCGTGTTACTGAAAAGTTAAAGAAAAAATAATACAAAAACGGATGACGAGCTTGAGGGAAAAGTACTACCGGTTTTACATTATCCGCAAAAACAAACTCATTACTGTATGGTCTATCAAATAGGAAAATAAATTCGTGCTCGGGATGTTGATGTGTTATGCGCTGCATGGTTTCAAAAGTAAACCTGCCTATACCTTCAAGTTTGTTGGAAAGTAAAAATCGCGCATTAACTGCTATCCGCATAAATTATTAAGACTAAATGTACTTGTAATAATTATTATTGTACACAAATAAACGATTATATTTAAAGGCAACCTCCCATATGTCGAAAAAAATTTTAACAAATGTGTTTTTGTTGATAGCAATAAATTTGCTTATAAAACCATTTTGGATTTTAGGCATTGATAGGACGGTACAAAATACGGTGGGCAATGAGGCATATGGCTCTTACATAGCAATGTTTAATATCTCGTTAATGTTTACCATGTTATTAGATTTTGGCATTAACAATTTTACCAGCTCATTTATTGCCAAACACCAACACTTAATGAATAAGCGTTTTGCTTCGTTATTTCCGCTAAAGCTACTTTTTGCATTGGTTTATATATTGGTTACCATGATTTTTGGGTTAATGTTTGGCATAACCGGTGAACCTTTATTGTTACTGCTTATTTTGGCATTTAATCAGGTATTGGCATTTTTCATTTTGTTTTTTAGGGCTAATATCAGTGGGTTACAACTATTTAAAACCGATGCGCTTTTATCCGTAACAGATAGGGGAATGATGATTGTATTTGGCATTATACTTATGCTTGTTTACAGTGGCAACTTTCATATTCAACATTTTATTTATGCCCAATCCCTGGGATATTTATCCTCCTTCATGATATCGTTTGCGGTTTTAAAAGGACCACTAAAAGGCGTAAAACTAAATTTTAAAAAGGCCTTGATGTGGAGCATGATTCGGCAGTCATGGCCATATGCATTGCTCGCATTGCTTATGACTATTTATATGCGAGCCGATATTTTAGTAATGAAAAAGTTATTGGTTAATGGCGATGAGTTAAATGGGGTTTATGCTATTGCCAATCGTTTACTTGAAGCGGCAAATATGGTAGCTGTATTGGTAGCCGGAATGTTATTGCCATTGTTCTCAAATATGATTAAGCATAAGCAGGACTTAAGCTCCTTGATAAAGATGAGCATGGTGCTATTAATAGTTCCATCTGTTGGTGTAGCAGCCTTATCCTGGTTTTATAACCTTGAAATTATGATGTTACTTAGTAAAACAAGTCCTGTTGAATCGGCACAAGTTTTTAAGTTCGTGATGTTAAGTTTTGTAGCTATGTGTACCATGTACATATTTGGTACCTTATTAACGGCTAACGGTAGCTTAACC
>RDYC01000416.1 GCA_004293295.1 Bacteroidota bacterium | reverse complement strand
TCCTCAACTGATTTATCGTCATTTAAATACTTGATGGTATGCGAAGCATAAAACGCTTCGAGGTATTTTGTCTTTTCGTTATAGCGGTATTCGTTTACCTTTTTTAACAGAATAGTAACTGATGCATAGGTTTTATCCGATGAGTCGGGTTTGAAATTTTCCGGCTTTTCCGACCAATCATACGAAAGGCAAGAAACATTAAGGTCCTGTGCTTGTAAACCGGTAAACATGGCAAAGCATAGCATTACCAATACAAATTTGATAGGTTGTTTAGATAACATATTAGGGTTTTATTTTAGTAAGAATAACGTTGTCTTTATAAATTTTATTCAAGGCCTCCATTTGTTTGTTCCACTTGTCGAAATCTTTAAGTTCAACAATAAGTTTGTTAAAAGAGGACATTTGTTTATAGATTAATTTATTGCCGGATACCTTATAGGTAAAATGGTAATTTAAATCGTCACTGGTATAATGCACATCTTCGGGCAGCTTTTTTATTTTATATCCATCGGGTATTACCAATGTATAGGTAGATTCATCCTGATAGGCATACTCCAGTTCTTTAGGTGCAATACGTTTTCCGGTGGTATCAATTTTATCATCGGCATAAACTTTGCGTAAATGCATGTTGATGTAAAGTTCATTATCAATGGTTTTTACATAATCGGGTAGTTTAAACTGAAAGCGGATTACTACAGCAGTGTCATTGTTTTTATAATTGCTGATATCGGCTTGGGTTACTTCGCATTTGTTATTGCCAAGTGCCACATATTTTTTCACATAATCATTAATTTTTTCAATACCGGTGTAGTACAAACGGTCAACCATATACGAGCGGCAATAACCATGCAAGGCCAATGAGCCTTCTCCATTTAATATGCCATTGTTTAGGGTAAGATAAACAGTATCGGCACTCAAATTAAAAGTGGTTGGCATAACAGGCACCTTTACTACCACAAATGAGTCCTTGTTTATAGAAATAAGTGCCTCCTTACCTTGAATAAAACCCGATGGAACACCAAATGGGGTGTGGTTAGAGGTACCATCAATAAAAACCCATTCATTATCAAGATAGGCAGTAGCAATCATGTGGTTACTGGCATACCCAAGTGGAAGGTCTTTATAAGAATAGGGAAGGTCCCTAGTACCAATCCAAGCCATGTACGAATTTAGTCCTGCTGCCCTCATCATAGAAGTAAGCAAGCTGGAAAAATCCTTACAATCGCCAAATTTTTTAGTAAAAACATCATTAGCTTCCCGGGGAACTTGTCCACCTAAACCGTCTTCAAAAGCGATGTATCGCATGTTTTGTTGTACCCAATAATAAATGTTGCGCATTAAGTCGCGTTCGCTTTTTGAGGTGTTTTTGATGGAATCAACTACGGCCTTAAGGTCGTTGGCAATGGGTTCCTTGTTTAAGTTTTCAATATACTTATAATCATGTGCGTATAGGTTTTTTTCTGAGCCGAACAAAGGTTGCCAACCGTTATTTTTTGTTTTGTATGCCGTTATGTAAACATAAACGTGGGGCTCAAAATAACGGTCGTTAACCGCATCATCGTAACTTTTAGAGGCTAATACTTCATTGGCTTCCCACTTATGAATGGTATTGCTGCCATCTTTTGTAACAGTATGTTTAACAGAGCTGCTATCGCCAAAAAAGCGGTAACCAATTTTCACATCTTCACTTACGGTTACAGTGTAACTCATGGTGTGGTGCGGTGCTCCCCACATAAAGTAAAAGGGACCTAAATGGCTTGGATCTTTATACACGTAGGTGTATTTGGTTTCCGAAATTACCCCTGATGTTAACGATGAAAATTTGAATTTTTTATACCGGTATCCATCATAAAAAACAGACCCTCCATCAACTTGGCCTTCGTCTTTAAATTCAGTTACCGCCAGTTTTTTAAACTTACCCTTGCCGTCAGGCAAATAGCTGTTAGCTTCCAGGCTTTTAACTACAAAAAAAGTGGGAGAATAGCCAATCTCTCTTTCTGAGTACCCCACGTTTTTGTTATCAATGTGGTAAATCTGCTGCAAATGGTCCGATTCAATATCGAACTTCCCTTTTTTTACGCCTAGTTTTAGGTGCTGCTCACGATTGAGCACCAAAACGGTATTCCCTTTGTATTTTTTAGCCAACTGCTCATAATCATAGTTGGGTTGGCTTTTAACAGTGGTTATAAATAGGAGTGTGGTAACAATAACTGGAATTAATTTCATGTATTAGTAACTTCTGTTGTATAAATATTTAGTAACGTTAGTTTGTTTTCCGGTATTGTCGTAACTTTTAGAAATGCCATGTTT
>RDYC01000415.1 GCA_004293295.1 Bacteroidota bacterium | reverse complement strand
CGATGTCCAAGTTGCTCCCAAGGCTTGTCCGTTTGGTTGCCCACCATTGGTTTGGCGTTGTTGCAAATCCCTGAAACTGGTGGGTTTAATTTTACCTTCCAGTAAAAGCTCATTTTGCGCAGTTAAAATTCTAAAGGTTACTCCCCACAACGCAGAAACCATTTGGTTGTCGGGGTCTAAATCCACCATTTTACCGGAGTTTCTTCCTTCGGCACCGGTTACAATTTGTCCAATAATGGAGTCAAATGCTGGGTCGTTTATCACGCTCCCTTCTTCGTTGGTTACTTGCATCACCTGGCAATTCTGAAAGCCAAATGTGGCACCGCCATCGGGGTTCCACCAACCATTATTGGCATGTCCGGAACCTTGACTCGGTAGTTGAAAAGAGGGTTCAAAAGTAGCATTGTTATAATGCTGGGTATCGTTGTTTACTGTAGAAACATCTGAAATAAAATCTCCGGAAAAGGTAAGACGTGGTAAGTGTAGGTATGACATATTGTTTGTATTTAAATATTTTTACTTGTTTAATGCTTGTTGTGTGTATTTTTAATAATGATATTCAATGTTAAAGGTTAACAACTACAGTTATATTAATAAATTGATAAGTTTAGTTAAGGTAGCATATTGCACTTGTTTGGTTAAGGTTGTACATGATGATAGTACAATGATAAAATCTTTTTCTTATCAGAATCAAGAGTAGAAATACCCTTTTTTCATAGGGTAAATACTCTTTTTTTGCACATTTTGCTTGGTAGGAGGGTGCCTAAAGTGTAAGTTGGTTAGTTCCTATAGCGAAGGAATTTTGTTTTATCCATGCAACGATAGGCTGTTTTCAAGTTCTTGTGTGTTAAGGTATACTTACCCGATTGGTGTGTTTAGTGCTTTAGTGGTCTTTTTTTAATCATTCCACCTTTGGTGTCTTTTACGCTATTCATCACCACAAAAGCTGTTGGTTCAATTTTTTCAATCTCAGTTGTCAGCTTGCTGAGTTCAAGTCGGGTAATTACAGTATAAATAATCTCAACCTCTTGGGTTTCGCCCATTTTACCATAGCCTCTTTTGCCATTATAAATGGTTACGCCACGCCCCATGTTATTTATAATCATTTGCCTGATTTCTTCGCTGTGCGCTGAAACAATGGTTACGCCAATATACTCTTCAATACCTTCAACAATAAAATCTAATGTTTTGGAGGCCGACAAATAAGTTATCATGGAATAAAGTGCAATTTCTACACCCAAAAGGTATGCAGCTACCCCAAAAATCAACACGTTAATTACGATAATGATGTCGCCAATTGTTGTTCCGAATTTGCGGCTTAAAAAAATGGCAAGCACTTCAGTGCCATCAATTACTGCACTACCTCTAATGGCAAAGCCAATACCGGCACCAAGAAAAAATCCGCCAAAAATGGCCACCAACAAATTATCGTTGGTTACATTGGGAAAACTAACCGTGGCAAGCACAATAGAAAGGCCTGTTATGGCAATGGCGGTTTTAATGGCAAACGGTTTCCCAACAATATTGTAAGCAAGGATGATGAATGGAATATTAACCCCGATAATAAGCAGGTAAAGAGGAATGTCGGTGAGCGCAGAAATCAACAACGAAATACCCGTTGCCCCTCCATCAATAAAATGGTTTGTTAACAGAAACCCTTTGAATCCGAAAGAGGCCGAAAAAATCCCAATGGTAATCAGGATGAAATCTTTAAACTGTCGTTTTGCTGAGATAAGAAATGCCCGGTAACCTTTTGCAAGTTCAAAGCTGGAATACCGTTTTTTATCCGATTGCTTTTTATGCTGGTGCCGGAGTGTTGTTTGAATAATTATTTGTGTCCAGAATGGATTCATAGCCTGTTTTTTGGTGTTGTTATACGTACCATGTTTTGAGTGCCCGAAAATAGGCTATTTTCAGGCGATTGTATAACCCCCTTAAATCGCATAACATCTGTTGATTAAATAAGTTTAAAGTTTTTTCTATAAAAGGTATGAATACAGCCTTTAAACGAATTAGCTATTTGTTGAATGTCGCCTTCTTTGAGTAAAATGGTACTCTTTTAAGTAGATGAAACAGGCCTGATGAAAGTATTACGTTTTTCTCATTATTGGTTAGAGAAACCTATTTTGAAATGAGGTCAAACGATATGTATTGCATTGTTTAATCTGTTGTTATTAGTATTGATGCGCTGTTTGCCTGGGTGAGCCTCCCACAAAGCGGCCAAGTTTAAAAAACAAGTCCATTAGGGAAAATGCCTCTAGGTATAAAATGGGAGCAAGGAAGCTTTAACGCAAGACTAATTGTGCAATGGCTTGTAAATGGTGTTTAAGGCTGTTGCCCGTC
>RDYC01000414.1 GCA_004293295.1 Bacteroidota bacterium | reverse complement strand
AACTCCAGCCAATATGCTTTGCGCTCTTCACTAGTATGTGTTGGGTGGGAGTAAATCCAATGTTGAAATTTATCAATGGTAGCAATCCAAGGCAATATTTTAATAATGCCTTCTAAATGTTCTTCTTTCGCACGTTTAAAATCTTCCGGTTCTTTATAAAACTCGTCTTGCCCATCATAACTAATCAGTTCCATACTCATACTGGCCAATTCAGCCACTTCACTCGGGCAGTTTTTAAATGCTGATAAAGCAAGGTCTTTACTTAAAAAGGAATGTACCGCATGGCCTCCTTCATGCACCATGGTTTCTACATCACGGGTTGATGATGCTGCATTCATAAAAATAAAAGGAACACTGGTTTCAGCCATGGGATAGTTGTAACCACCCGGAGCTTTACCTTTTCTACTTTCCAAATCAAGGCGTTCCATGTTGTCCATGGTTTCAATGCACCAGGCAAAATAATCATCAACCTTTCTAAAGCATTTCACCGTTTTGTCCAGTAAATCCTTACCACTGGTAAATGGTTCCAATGCCTCACGTTGTTGGGTATCAACCTCCATATCCCATGGTCTTAGGGTGTGGCCTAACTCTTTTTCACGTTTTTGGTTAAAGGCTTTCACCAGTGGTACCACTTCTTGTTGTATGGCTTCATGAAAGGCAAAACAATCTTTCGGGGTATAATCGAAACGCCCCATGGCTGCAAACATGTAATCCCTAAAATTATCAAAGCCGGCATTCACAGCTACCTGATGGCGAAGAGCAATCAGTTTGTTAAATAGCTCATCCAACTCAGTGGCATGTGCCAACCTTTTTTCATTAATTTTATGAAAAGCTTCTTCCCTCTTTGCCCTATCAGGATTCTTTAAATAATTGGCAGCTTGTTGTAAAGTCAATTCCTTACCGTCAATTTCCACCATCATGCTGCCCACAATACTTCCATACTTTTGACTTTCAGTAGCAATCTCTGCCATAAGAGGCACGTTTTCTTCTCGAAAAATTTCTATTTCTTTTTTTACGCCACGTAAATAAATAAAGTATGTATCATGATCCAATTCACTCAGAAAGTTACTGCTTATTAACTTTCGGTTTAATTGGTCAGTTATTGGAGAAATTTTCGGTTCAATTTCAGTTACAAAAAATAAATAGGCTTGTTCCAATTCTTTATTTTCGGTATTACAGGTCATGCGCACATAACGCCAAGCCAAATCTTCGCTTACAAAAGCTTCCAATTCGCTCCTGTCTTTTAACCAGTTTTCTAAATCGGTTTTACTGTTTATGTTTCTTTCTAATAATTGGTTGAAGTAAGGCTCTAGCACCTCCCAAGCAGTTACTTTAATTTTATTGGGCAAAAACCTGCGTTGAATAATTGTAATCATGAGCGTGTAATTAGGATACATAAATACAATACTAAACGCACAAAAAAAAGCCATTGGCCTATTCACCAATGGCTTTTAAGAAGTTATGCTTATTTATACAGATTTTGGCCTGTAGGTATTGGCATTTGAAGTTGATTTGCTACTTACCTTTGGTGCTTTTGGAGCAGCGGTTTTAGCAGCCTTTTTAGGGGCAGCAGCTTTAGTTGATTTTTTAGGTTTTTCTTCCACTTCTGTTTTCACCTCTTCAGTTGTAGTTTCGTTGGTGTTTTCTGCGGCAACCTCCGATTTTAACAAAGTACTAAAGTCTAACACATCTTTTAATGTATTGTACCAAACCAATAATTTTTTAATGTCGGAATCATACACGCGATCACTTTCCAATTTAATCACGTCAACCAGAAACTGGCGCTGAATTTTGGCATTATCTTTCGGTGTAGGTACATTGCCTTTTTCATGCAATTTCACCAATACCTCTGCTAATGGCATATCACCATCTTCGGTATACATCGAAATATCCTGCAAAACAGATACTTTATCCTGCATACTGGTCGGGAAACGCTTTTTGCTTTCGTTTAAACTCTCCAGAATTAACCCGTTTTTGGTGCGACCTATAATCTTATGCAACCCTCCAACTCCAGAAATGGCAACAATGTCTTTTAAATTCATTTACTTAACTGTTTTTAGTGTATTTAGATAACAGCAAATGTAACAAATTTTATATAATGGCAAATGTAAACCTTTAAGCAATAATTTGCTTCAAGGCAAGGCATTAGGCAAATAGGTTACTGGTAACTGCTCCGCAACATGTAGCAACATATTGGTTAAATGGTTATTTTCGCAAACACTTATCATTTAAAATATAAGAATTTATGGAAGCTGTAGCAGTTTATAAGCCTAAAAATAAAATTCGTATTGTTACCGCTGCCGCCCTGTTTGACGGACACGATGCAGCCATCAATATCATGCGCAGAATTATTC
>RDYC01000413.1 GCA_004293295.1 Bacteroidota bacterium | reverse complement strand
TTAATGTATGTGTCCGCAAGCATATCAGTAAAGTTTCAGTTATCAAAATTGCTTGTCTTGAAAATAAAATAAGCCTTTCACAATTCATTTATTTGTACTTTTTTGCCTCTCCAAAATGCAAAGCATTCAGCGATACCTATAACAAACAATTAACAAAGAGCTAAAAAGTACCCAAAAAGGAGACCACGAAAGCCAAATTTGAGCTGCATTTTGGCGCACTACCTGCCGCCACTGGGGCTAATGCACTCAAATTTCACACCTTTCGTGGACACCAGCCGCACTTTGATTATAGGATATTTAACTTAACGTTTTTTTGCAATGCCACTTCCGCGCCTTTTTGTATCAAATCCAGTCGCGATTTCGGGTGTGAAAAGGCAATGTAACGTAACCAAGTCCCAAAAAAACATAGAAAATCAATTTGCCGTATCCTAACTTAAAGAAACTATAAAGAAATTACCCGTAAACAAACGGATATACCTATTATTTTATTTTTATGAAGTGATTTTAAGTAGGGTAAACTGCTAAAATTTTTAGCTTTTAATCTTTAGGGTTTCTGTTATTTTTGTTGTTGTATAATCTGTGTATCGCATTAAACAACATGTGACTCACGGTGGTTTACCCATGTATATTGGTGAGATGAATGAGCCATTAAACTTTTTACAACTAACCCAAACCGGAGTAATTACGCCCTAATTTATACGCATGTAAGCAGAAGTGCTATTAGCAAAATATATAGTCCGATAGATAAATTAAACATAAAAGGAAATGATACAAAATAAAACTTCCTCCTATTTACGAAAAAAGACGGATAGGAGAAGTTTTTGATGAAAAAACTTCCTCTATAAGTAAGTTATATGCCACTTTAGGACGACACACAGACACAATGAGCAAGACAATTACCATATTGACTTTAGGACTTCAAATCGCCTTAACATTCATTGCGACTTTCTGCATTTATATGGTTTTTGCTCTTCTTGACAGCGACTTTGGTTTGGACGGACTTTTTGGACTTTTAATTTTTCAACCAATTATTGCAATCATTCTATCTGGCTTGACAGTTTTTGTATGCTTAATCGTTGGACTTCCAATCCGACTAAACAGCAAACTTAATTATTGGTGGACGACCAACTTATATATTGCAATTATTGGGACAATTATCGGACTGACTTTACTTGTCTTGTCATTGCTCCCAACTTTTAGCGAAACAGCAACCTACGACCTTAATGGAGTTCCGACTTTAAAACAAATTCCAAACTCTATACTTTCCATTTCAGGTTGGCTTTTGACTGCCTTTTCATTGCTTCACATCTATCCGCCAAGACAAGTGACCGAAAAAGTGAAAACCATTTTTAAAGGATTTAGTACCACAGAACAACGATGAGACAACTGATAGAAAACATATTACCAACAGACGACAAGAAACGTAAATGGATTTCGGTCGGCCTGACTGTTATTGTTTCGGGACTTTTGACACTTTGGGGCATTTATGGAATTGGACAATATGGAATTGCCTTGTTCATTTTGACACCACTTTTCATTGGTGCTGGCTCAACAATTTTATACGGACTTAAAAAAGAAATATCAAAACGAGAAGCTTGGCTAATCGGACTTTTGACACTTGGAATTTTTACAGCAGGACTTTTAGTCTTTGCAATTGAAGGTGTAATCTGCATTGCAATGGCTGCACCTTTTGGACTTTTATTGACTTGGGTTGGTAGTTTAATTGGCTTTGCAATAATCAACAAGACACCAAATAATGCACCGACCGCAATGCTAATTTTAATTGGCATTATTCCGACAATGGCGTTCATAGAAAAAGACAACCAACCGACTTTGACTTCAGTTGTAACTTCTATTGAAATCAACGCAGACCCACAGACAGTTTGGAAAAATGTTGTGGAGTTTCCGCAACTTGACGAGCCAACTGAATTTCTTTTTAAGACAGGAATTGCATATCCAATCAACGCAAAAATTGACGGAACTGGAGTTGGTGCGGTTAGACATTGCAACTTCACGACAGGCAGTTTTGTTGAGCCAATAACGGTTTGGGACGAACCACGACTTTTAAAGTTTGATGTAGTGGAACAACCTGCACCAATGAAAGAACTAAGTTTTTGGGATATTGATGCACCGCACTTACACGACTACTTTGTTTCTAAACAAGGACAATTCAAATTGACATCTTTACCCAACGGTAAGACACTTTTGGAAGGGACAACTTGGTATTATCACAACATTAAACCAGCATTTTATTGGCAACTTTGGAGCAACCATATTATCCATAAAATTCACGACAGAGTATTGACCCACATAAAGACCAACTCCGAGAATGGAAAGAAAAGCGGCATATAACA
>RDYC01000189.1 GCA_004293295.1 Bacteroidota bacterium | reverse complement strand
CTTTTTAAAATCTCCTCTTGAGAAAAACTTTTCTATTACACAATACATTAGAATAAAGAAATACCGACTACCCATTTCACGTATCTTAAGTTTAGATACACCATGTTTTCTATTGGTCCATGAATTTGGAACTATGGCATAAGAATATCCTCTTATAATTGCTTTAAGCGGCAACTCAATGGTAAGATTAAAGTGGGGTGCTAAAAAAGGTTTAAGACCTTCTATCGTATGTCGTCTATATAATTTGAATGCATTGGTAGTATCATTGTACTTAATTCCCATTACCAATTGAATGATTTTGTTAGCTATCCTGTTGATGATTTTTTTTAAAAAAGGATAATCATATAATTTTCCTCCTTTAATAAAACGACTTCCAAAAACACAATCGTAATTGCCATCTATCATAGTGCGATAAAACTTTATCAAGTCTTGTGGAGCATCTGAAAGGTCAGCCATTACAACAGCAATACAGTCGCCTTGAACATGTTCGAATCCAAATCTGATGGCATAGCCAAAACCGTTTGGCCCTGAATTGGTAAAATACTTAAGAGTTTTAAATCTTTGGGCTAGATCAGATAATATTTCAATGCTATTATCTTTTGAATTATCATTTACAACAACTATTTCGTGCACGATGTTCTCTTCGGTAAGTGTTGAAATGAGGGCTTCAACGGTTTCTGTAATTGATTCCGCTTCATTATACGCAGGAATAACAACACTTAGTTTCATACTTTGCTTTGGCTCCTGTTTTTCAAGTTTTCAAAAATCTCCTGTAGTATATCCTGTACTTGATATTGCCAATGCCATCCCGGATAGTGAGCCTTGAATTTGTTTACGTCACTAATCCACCAAATATGATCTCCTATTCTGTTATCCTCTGAATAGGTAATATTCATAGCCTTACCGGTAATAGTCTGGCACAAGTTAATGGCTTCAATCATTGAACAGTTTGAAAAACGTCCGCCTCCAACATTATAAACTTCTCCTTGTTTAGGGTTTTGATAAAAATGCCAAAACATATTCACTAAGTCTAAGCTATGAATATTGTCCCTCACTTGTTTGCCTTTATATCCAAAAATGGTGTAATGGTCACCAGTGATCGCGCATTTCATTAAATAACTTAAAAAGCCGTGTAATTGTGTTCCTGAATGGTTCGGCCCAGTAAGACATCCTCCTCTAAAAACACCCGTTTGCATTCCAAAATACCTTCCATATTCCTGAACAAGTACATCTGCGGCTACTTTAGATGCTCCAAATAGTGAGTGTTTGGTATGATCAATACTCATGTTTTCATCTATTCCATTTTTATAATACGGATGCTTTTCGTCCAACTCCCATCGCTCAGGCAATTCTATTAATGGTAAGAAATTCGGGGTATCACCATATACTTTATTTGTAGAAGTAAAAATAAATGTAGCTTCCGGACAATAATTTCTGGTAGCCTCTAAAAGATTTAAGGTACCATTGGCATTGACTGAAAAATCAGTAAGTGGCTCCTTTGCTGCCCAATCATGACTTGGCTGTGCAGCGGTATGTATAATTAACTTAATTTGGTTCTTGTAAGTTGCAAAAATCTCATTGATGTTTTGTGCATTTCTAATATCAACATCCCTATGCTCAAAGTTTTGGATAGCGCTTTTTAGTCTTTGTGTATTCCACTCACAGGTAGCTTCAGGTCCAAAAAAGTATGAGCGCATATTGTTATCAATTCCTATCACTCTATCAAATTGGCTGGAACAAAAAGAGACCGCTTCGCTTCCGATGAGTCCTGAAGAACCTGTTATAATGCAAACTTTCATAATGTTGTAATTCTGTATTCAATCACTTTTATCCTATCTTTAAACATTCCGTCTTTAGCAGAACGTAATCCATAGGTAAACACTTTGTGAGGTTGAGGAATGGAATCTCCTTTAATGGCATAAAAAACTTCATTGGTATTGCTTTGGTAAATCGTTGAAAACAACCCTGATTCTAATAGTCCAGATGATGTTTTGAATTCATGCCAGGAGCTATCGCCTTTTAGTATTTGTAAATATAGTTCAGGGGATTGAGCCCATATAGAACGAAATTTATTTTTTAAAGTTTTTTCTATGTGTATCTCATAATATATGCTGTCTTTGGGAAAAATTTCATCCGTAAAATTCATCTCATATTCTTGGTGTTTAGTGAATAAAATTTGTTTTGCAGGTTGTTTCCTTTCCAACAACATCATTAAACGATTTGCGTAAGTAAATGTATCAACGCATAAATAATTGATGGCATATTGCATTTGGACCTTGGGTTCGTCAAAAAGAGCGTAGCGATTATCAACTGATACATTTTCATAGATGACAAACCTTGGAGCATTAACCGATTGATAAAAATTGTAGTTTAGGTTTTCGAGGTATTTGTTGTAGGCCGAGTATGATTGAAAAACCGGACGTAGGGCGCAATTAAGTCTGTTTTCAACCAACATTTGTATGTTCCAAGGATACACATCTACCCTTTCGTTATTAAGGCGTTTTAGTATTCGCTCCGGAAATTGGTTCTGATTCGGAAATAAAAATATTCCTGATGAATCTGAGCAATATTTTAATCTATTGAAATAATCAGGTTTGGTAAGCCGAGACTTCAAGGTTATAAACTCTTTATGGCCTTCTCTTTTTACGAATAAGATGCTGGCAAGTAAAGCCATCGTTACTACAATGGTTGAAACATAATTTTTCTCAATAAAATGAAAGTCGTGAACAGCTAATATTAAAAACGGGAAATAAAAATAAAACTCACTGATGTGCTGAATATCCATTCGGGTTGAAGCTTGTTTATAGACAACAAATGAAGATACACCAAACAGAAAAAGTATGAGTAGTTGTTTAGCCATTTGTTGCTTGCTTTTTATACAAATCCACATCAATAAAACATTACTCATTACCAACAGAACTAGTTCTATATTATATTTATTTTCAAACCCTCCATCAAGATACATGATATCATTATAGCCTGTAATTAAATTAATTCCACCCATAATGTATGGCATTAAAGAAACCTGTAACATTAAACAGCCAAATGTTATTATCAACAATGCGCTTTGGAAATAAACAATTGTAATCAATCGAAAGCTTTTGTGATAGAAGAACAGATAGGTAAATGAAAACAGCAAAAAAATGAGGCTGATTAACCCGGTATTGAACTTTACAAAAAACAATAAAGTGGCTATCAATACCTGCATAGTAAGATTAAGATGATTAGGCTTATCCATCGACTGCCTAATCCAAAAAACCAGTAACATTAATAACAGCACAGAGTTACCGGAGCCAATAAATGCAGGGGTTACATATAATATGGTAAAAACAATAAACAGTGTAAGTCTTTTATATTGGCTATGAACTATGCTGACATAAAAAGCAAAAAACAGGTTACAGCTAAGAAATATATCATAAATAAAAATACCATACTTACCTGCGCCCATCGAAATTCGGTGTGTAATATATGAAAGTGGTCCATAGGTAAAAACAACATCATTCCCCCATGTTAGTGATTTTGCTTTAGCATAACCTAACCCTAACATCCACGATGGGTCAATGCTTGTCCATATATCTGCATTAGAAGGTAAGGGCCATACACCACTATCATAAAAAGTGGGAAATAAAAAGTATACCGCTAAAACAGAAACGAGTGCCGCTCCTATTTTCGGGGTAAGCCACTGGGGTATATGCTTGTTTATTGATTCCGACATTAGCTTAAAATGGGTTTAAGTTCCTGTTCGTTCACGTTTATCCATTGATAAATATCTGTAAGTATCTTCTCGGCAGTAAGTTTGGGTTTCCATCCCGTTTCGGCAGTAATTTTTGAGTTGTCGGTTATATACATTCTCAAATCAGCCGGACGATTTTCTTTTTCCTGACTTATTGGAATCTTATTACCACTAATAGTGTTGCACAATGACGTCATCTCCAGCAATGAGAGACTGGAATGAACACCCCCACCTGCGTTATAAATTTTACCGGAAAATTTTTCAATCTGATGAATTTGCAAATCAATTAAGTCAATTAAATCATCAATATGAAGGAAGTCTCTTACTTGTTTTCCTAAGCCACCATACCCAATATAACTAAGGTTTCTTTTCCAATAGTGTTTTGCCATCCAAAGTGTTGCAACACCTTGGTCTGTTTTTCCCATTTGCCTAGCACCGGCAATAACTCCAAACCTGGTAATGGCTGATTTTAATCCATAAAATGCTGCATACTCTTGTATGAATTGCTCTGCACAAAGTTTTGTAGTGCCATAAAAAGACCTGGCACCTTCTATGTTTAATTTTTCTGAAATTCCTAAACTTGATATTCCTTCCTCCTTTTGAAAATTTGTAAATGAAAATCTTGTAGCTTCTTCTATAAACCCTGCTTGTTCTATTCTATGAATAGGATAAACCCTGCTGGTTGATAGAAATATAAGTTTTGCCTTTTGTTTTAAACATGCATTAAAACAATTAATGGATCCGATAAGGTTATTATTGATTACGTAGGCCGGGTTTGAGTTTAATCCTGCCAGTACCGATGGTTCAGCTGAGGCATCAATCAACACCTCGAAATCCGGTAAAGCATCAATATCTTCTACATTTCTAATGTCGCCATGTATAAAGTTAATCCCAAGTGCTTTAAAATCTTTTAAACTTAACTCCGAGCCCCTTCGTTTTAGGTTATCAAAGGCCATTATCTCATAATTGGGATATTGTTGTTTCAATTTGATACATAAGGAAGATCCCACAAACCCAGCTCCACCTGTTATTATTATTTTCATATGAGTTATCGCCTACTACAAACAAATATGTGTTTTTTTTGGGATAATTCGTAAAAGCGAAGATTAGCAAAACCTTTTCTGCATGAAAAGAAACCATTGCATTTGTGTAGAAGCATTGTGTTAAATACCAAGTAGTAAAGCTTTTTGCTTCTGATATCAATAATATTCAATCTCTTATTTTTAATTTGTTATTGATTTTAAACAATGAAGAACGGTTGTACCGTTTTCGCCTTTTTGCTTATCTATGAAAGATTAACTATTTGTTGCTTTTTGCTTGTTCCATTTCTAATACTTTTTGATAAACAGAATAGGTTTGCTCTGCTGCCCTTTCCCAAGTAAATTCGGTTAATACTTTTTTCTGCAACGCAGAATTTACCGGATTTTTCAATGCCAATGCTATTGCTTCCGCAATTGATTCAGGGCTGCTGGGGTCGCAATAATACGCCAAATCTCCGAAATACTCCCGCACATCACCTTTGTCAGCAATCACAATATTACATCCCATTGCTGCTGCTTCCATAGTAACTAGTCCGGCTGTTTCAAACCAACTGGGCAATACATGTACTTTAGCCTTTTTATAATAGGTAGTGAGTTCTGCTTGAGTGAGAAATGGAATAAACTCCACAGTGCTACCTGCTTCTGCTTTACAAGCATTTACGTACGACCTCTGATTAACCGATGCGTTGCCGATTAGTTTAAGCGTAAACTTATTGTCGTTAGCCGATCTAATCAAGTTCAATTGGTTTTTACGTCCTTCTATTCTGCCTACACACAAAACCAAATCTTCCTTATGATATCCGTTAACATTTTCATCAGAAAAAATGGACTGGTCAATGGCACAAGTTACCACCTGCTTACGACATTGGATACCAAAATCATTAACCACACGCCTGTATTCACTTTCTGAATTGGGTAAAATGTATGCCGCATTACGTAACAGATATTTGATAGAACCCCTATGACCCTTAAGAAAATAAGACAATGTGCTTACCTTTTCTCCCTTCAATAAAAACTTAGCCAGTGTTTTAAGAAACTCAATTTGGCTTGCGGTTAACACCTTACTCAACAAGCCAATTAAATCCTTTCTGTGGTACTTGTCATACTCCCTATAATCCACGTATATGGTTGAAATTACATAGGGCACTTTACACTTTAAGGCATGACCTAATAAATCTTCACAAGTTATTACATTAAAAAAGTGAACCAGATCATAATGGTAGTAATCTATTTTTTTTTTATTGGATAAAATGATATCCACTTCAATACTTAATTTCCTGAGGCACTTGGCTGTATTGTCAATTTGAATGGTGTCCCCACCAGGGTCTGTATAAAGGTTGGGCCTGGCGATAAATAGTATTCTCATAACGTAAATCACCACGCAATATGCAAAGAACTTTTAAGTTTACACAACAATATTACCAAGAGTTGTCCTTTCTTATTTGGGTTTCAGATCAGTACCAAGTAGCCGATTCTTTACATCAAACTGCTTAAACACTGACGAGAAAGCAATAACCCACATTACATATTCAACAATACTGGTAATGTAACTGCCCGTAAACTGATACACAAAAACAAAAACAAATAGTGCGGTGCGGTAATAGTTGCTAAGAACCTTGGTTTTAAAAAATAAATAAAATATCAGCCCAAAACGAATAACCAATCCAACAATACCAAAAATGGCGAGCGTTTCAGCAACTGAATTGGGAATTCTCACCACATCAAAATCTCCCCAATAATTGTAATATCTTTTAACCACATCATAAGCCAATACCTTAACCTGACCTAAACCACTGCCAAACCAAATGCTGCGTTCTTGGGCTACCCTCCATGCAATACTGAACGAATCGGTTGTGCGACCTTTAGTTGAGGTATCAATACCATAATATACATTGTAAAGGCGAACAAACAGCACATTATCAGGAAAGAATAGCCATAAAACCAATATCACAAATAACCCTAAGCTAAGCCCAACAACTAACCAGTATAAAAACTTCTTTTTATAAAATACTTTTTGATAATGTATCATATACAGCATGCAGAAACTCCCAAGCATTGCACCAAGCACTCCTAACGAAAGAGAGAGCAGCAATGGTATCATCACCAACAAGGCTAATCTCCAGGAAGGTTGTTGGTTGATTCCAAAAAAAATCTTAAGCAAGTAGTACATTGCAATAGGTGCAAAGAGGAATGAATAATAAGATGCCTCAAAAGTTAACAAAGCCAGCCGATGAAAACCTTCTACACTTTCTGTAAACTTGTTCATGTACCAAAGCAACTCACGGTATGGCGTAAAATACACCACACAAGCAATTAGGGTAAAACCAAAATTCGCTATCAACAGGCGTTTGTAAATTTCTCCCAGGTGCTGATAATGATGAATAAAGTAATGAAAACAACATACAAAAATATAGGTGCTTAATAAGAGTGTATTTGAAATCAAAAAGGACTTCCATTCAATACCTAAAATAACATGAATAACATCGAATGGAATAACAATGAAAAGAAATGGCCACAATACAGGTTGCTTCTTTTTTATAAGCAACCAAACATAAAAAAATGGGGTAAGGAGGTTGGTGTATAACAGCCCGCCTGCCAATCCTGCATTATTAAAAAAGAAATACAGGTACGCCAGCCCATGAACTTTATTGATTTTGAATTTACCCACTTTTGCTAAATAACAGGTTGAGGTTAATTTGTGCCTTTTTGTAATAAATATGCCAGCATAAAACGCCAAAAATAAGCAGAAACAACAGTTTTATACCAATGTGCGTTGATTGCGCCATGAATAGAATAGCCATTGCCGGAAGTAGGGGAGTAAATACCTCGCCCAAACGATTGAAACCTATAATATGTTTATGAAACAAATAATACTGAAATGGCATATTAATAACGGTGGTTATGATTAGCCCCCACAACAATCCTTCAACGCCATAATAAACAAACCCAACCCACATGGCGATCACATGTGTGCTTCTTAAAATGAACTCAAACAATGAGTTCATCCAAACACGCTCACTACCATTGATAAAATGAAATGGAATAACAATAAGTAATATTACGGCAATAAAAACAAGGTATAATTTGATGTACACAATAGCTTCCATGTAAATGTCTGCTCCAAGCCAAAGTTTAAAAATAACATCTCCAAAAAGCAATAAAAACAATACAATAAACCAACCCAACCCTGCAATCAATAACCTAGAGATATAATACATGCGCTCAATGCTTTTATTTAATGCCGTGTATGCAGACACTTTTGGAAATACAAATCCGCCAAAAGCCAATAATATGTTATGTATTTGGCTACCAATAAGCGCGGCAATGGAATAGTAACCCACAACCTTTAAGTCTGACAAATAGCCGATAATAATTCTGTCGCTTAAAAACCCTAGAAGGGCTATTACCGACTGCAACCAATACCATCCATTGCTGCTAAATAACTCCATCATATTTAACAGCCGAAAACGTGGAATTAATTGGTTGATTGACGCTTTTTTGTAAACCATGAATGCCTGTACCATTAGGTTTATTGCATTGCAGCATAAGGTTACTTTTACTATCATTAAAATATCATAACCCATATATACCACTACAATAGCCGATACAATAACAGATAGCCTGGATAACATGGTGAGCCTTGCGGCAATATCAAACCGTTGTAATCCTTTAAACACAGATACAAATACTTGTTCTATAAATTTTAGCCCGGCAGACCACGCAAACAAAATCAAAGCGGTCATGGCATCTGCCCTTTTTGTTTCGGGTATTTGAAACAGTTGCCAATGGTTAATTACCGCTGAACAAACCATACCCAAACAAACACACAAGCCCATTAAGATAATACTTAGTGATAAATTGCGGTTAAATGCTGCTTGGATTAACTGTTTCGATTCCGTAGCCTGATGCCGCGATACTTCTTTTATGGTACTATCTCCTACGCCAAAGTTTAGGGCATTCATCACCTGCACCACCACATTAATTAACATCCACAAGCCATATTGCTCAGGCCCTAATTCTTTGATAAAGAAAGGCGTAGCACCAATCATCAGCAATGGATAGCTGATTAAATCAGCAGCTGTCCAAATGGTGTTTTTTAATGCCTGACCAGTAATCACTTTACGCCTGAATAGTTTGAATAAAAAACGAATATATCAGAACTTTATGAATATGTAATTTTTTAGATACTTTCGTAACCACAGTAATTGCGTACTATGAGCGAAAACAAAAACCAACAATCCTTACCGGATGATGAATTTGATATTGAGGTTTTAGCCTCGAAGCTTTGGAATATTCAGAAAAAAATTCTCCGAAAACTTTGGTATCCAATAGCGTTGTTAAAAAGTAATCCTAAAAAACTGGCGATAAGTTTAACGCTATCGTTGGTATTGTCGGTTATTCTGCGGTTTACCATTCCCCCTGTTTTCGAATCTTCGTTTATCATCAGGCCATTTAACCCGACTGATCTGGTAAGTTCTGCCATGTTGGAAGATTTGAGTACTTTAATAGAAGATCGTAATGATGACGATTTGGCTAAGTACCTGAAACTGGATAAAAGCATATGCGAAAAACTATTCCGCCTAACTCATTTCCGCTATTATAAAAATGAGTACCGAAAAGATACCATTAGCGGTTTACACATTACTTTACTGATGACCAATCCACGATTAATTGATACTTTTCAGCATGCCATTATTAATAATTACCTGGAAGAGTCGGATTACTTTAAGCGATATGTTACCGTAAGACAACAGGAGTTAGATTATATGGAACAATTGTTATTGAAAGACATTGTTGAAAACGACAGCTTAAGACACCTTGTTGCATCTAGCGTAGCACCAAGGAGTGGTGGCGGTTTTGTTTTTGGTGAACCACTTGACCCTCAAAAAGTTTACCAGTCCGGTTATGAATTGCAACAACAGTTAATGAAGGTAAGAACCAATAAAGAGTATAACCAAAGTTTTATTTTGGCCAAATCAGGAATAGCCAGGTTAAAGCCTTATTTTCCAAGAATGACTATTTTGTTTCCGGTATTGGCTCTTTTGGCTATACTATACTGTTTGTTTACCAACCGTATTCCGCAACCTGCTACAAAGGCCACATAGCCTTATTCCAGGGAATCCTTGATAAAATTAACAGCAAACCTATACTAAAAAATATCAGCGACTTGCGGTGTTTAGCTGCCGCATCTGATGCTTTTTTGCTCACACTTCTTCCTACTTGAATTAAAACAATGGCAATAATCATGGTAGCAATATGCTCAACAGCAACAAATCTTGATACAGGATCCTTCATTGCTGCTCCCATGCCACCTGCTAAAGCTTGGTCAACTACCGGACTAATAAAATAAAGAATAAGCCCGATTAATAGTTGTGCATGGCAGCTACCCACAAAAATGGCATGCGCCCGGTTTTGAGTTGCTGTAAACTCTCGCTTATGCAACATGCCTAAAACAGATTTGGTGATGGCGTATAAGCCGCCTAACAATACTACCCACCGCAATAGGTTGTGAACGATTAATAAATTAGCGTACATATAGTTGTTTTTTTAATACCGCAAGGTAAATGCTAAATCATTTTTTTACTAGAAATTTTATTCCATTTTTTTTAGAATTGTAACATAATCATTAAACACTGTGTATCAATCATTCTGGCATACGGTTCCCCTTGTAAGAATTTTAATAGCCTTTTTACTCGGCATTGGTACATCCATGTTTTATAGCATAACCCAGCCTGTGGTTATTGTTACTTTTTCAATTACCATTATTGTTTCTGTCGTTTTTTTCTACATCAAACTCCCTTATGCCTTGCGTTGGTTATCAGGTATTGCCATAGGCAGTATGTTTTACTGTTTGGGCATACTACTCCATGTACAGCAGAATCAACTGCTCCAGCCTACCCATTTCAGCTACGCAAAAAATGCCACCTATTATTTGGTGCGTATTGATGAAAAACCGATTCAAAAAAAGAAATCTTATAAGATGCGTGCGAGCGTAATTAGCTACCTAAATCAACAGGGTGGGCATCATCCAACAACAGGAAACATCCTGATTTATTTGGCCAATGATTCCTCCTCAATTATTCCGCAATATGGAGACGTATTGCTTGTTGAACAAAACCAGGTTAACTTGGTTTTAGGCCCAAAAAATCCTGAAGAGTTTAATTACCGAAGATACCTTGCATTTAATCACATCCATCACCAGTGTTATTTAAAAAAGGCAACATTTACCGGAAAAAACAATGGAAACAACCTGTACAAAAATATCCTAGCCACACAACAATATTTTACAATGGTATTAAAAACCTACATCGCCCAACCTGAAGCCGTTGCCATTATGCAGGCTTTGCTTTATGGTTATGATGATGATATTGATGAAGATACCATGAGTGCTTATGCAAACACAGGTACACTGCATGTACTGGCCGTTTCCGGCATGCATGTTGGTATTATTTTTTACATCCTGAACATGCTGTTGTTTTTTATGAATAAAAATAAACGGTTATTGTTCAGCAAGCGGGTAATAATTATTGCTTCCTTGTGGGCCTATTCTGCTTTATGTGGTTTATCGCCCAGCATTTTGAGGGCAACAGTGATGTTTAACTTTATTATCGTGGCGGAAATGTTAAACAGGAAAAGCAGCATTTATAATACCCTTGCAGCTTCTTGTTTCAGCATACTTTGTTTTGATACCAACACATTAGCCAACGTAGGGTTTCAATTAAGTTATATGGCCGTATTGGGTATTGTTTTTTTGCAACCCCTGTTGTATCAAAAATTTATTGCACAAAATTGGGTAGTTGATCAAATTTGGAAAATCACATCAGTATCAATTGCTGCACAAGTTACCACCAGCCCAATTGGTATTTTATATTTTCACCAGTTTCCCAATTGCTTTTTGTTTTCAAACTTGCTTATAATACCATTAACAACCTTAATACTTTATGGTGGTATCATATTGTTAGTGGTTGCTAAATTTACGTTTATCGCCACTTGGTTAGGCAAAGCCATTATGTACGTGATTTTATTTACCAATTGGTTGGTTAAGCTTGTTGAACAAATCCCCTACTCTTACGTAAACGGACTTCAAATCAGCATCTCACAGAGTGTTATACTCTATTTGATTTTTTTAGTGGTAATGGGCTATGTGTTTTATCGCAATAAACTATTTATCCAATCTGCTCTATCATTAACCATATTATTTTTTGGTATCAATAGTTTCCAATACATCAAAAATGCCAAACAACAACACATTGTTATTTACAGCATAAAACGAGATAATGCTATCCACATAATTAGGGGAAACAAATCAGTACTACTTATTGACAGTAATTTAAGAACCGATAAGCAAAGATTCAGATTTCATTTGCAACAACACATTTGGTCGGTGGGAATAAAACAGATTGATACGGTATCCTTAACATCGAATTGGCAATTGGTTGAGTTTAATAACAGTAAAATATTAATCAGCAGCAACAAAGGAGCAACAAACCAAACAAATATTGACCTGTTGATTGTGCGGGACCCTATAAAATTTGCTATTTTAACACAACTTAACCCCAAACAAGTGGTGCTGTCAGGTACGCTAAAAAAGGGTTACGCTAAAAAACTGGCAGCGTTTTGTGCTCAACAGCATATTCCCTGCCATGATGTAATGTCTTCCGGTGCTTTTCAAATGTTGTATCAATAAGAAACAATCTAATCACACAACCTCACCGCTTTATTTTGCCTTGAATAAGTTAATCGTGTAATCAAGTAATGCACTATTCCCATGTGCACCATGTCCCGGCACAACTAACTTAACTGCAGGGTATGCCTGTTTCACTTTTTTAACCGTGCTTGACCAATCTTTAACATTTGCATCTCCTAAATAACCCTTACCTGCGCCCAGTTCTTTTATTAAGCATCCACCAAATAATACACCTTCACTAGGGAAATATCCAACAACATTATCCTTTGTGTGTCCTTCTCCAAAAAACCTTACAATAATCTCTTCATTACCTACTTTTAAACCAAATGTGTCTTTAAAGCTGTTTTGTGGAACTATGGACTTGTTTTCTTTAGCCAATTCAATGGTTTTAAAATAAGCATAAGAAGGAATATGCTTATCGTGAAAAGCTTTTAGTCCTCCCAAACAATCATTATGAAAATGAGTTGGAATGATTGCATTTATTTTACAATGTAAGGTATCGTTAATCCATTTCATGAGCTCTTCAGACTTGTCATCGTTAATGGGAGTATCAAATACAATTACTTCATTTCCTTTCCTAACAATAACACCATTACAAGGTACATTACCAAAATCCTCCGTCTGCAAAAACGAGGTATGAACAAAAGCATTTTCTTCAATTTGGGTTATAACCAATCCGTTGGATTGATGTATTTCCTTCGCTGCAAATGCGGCTGTTCTCCTTAAGCTGCAATTCCCGCAGTACACCAACATCATTATACTCCATAATATGCTTGTTCTCAACTTCATTGTTTTGCGGTTATTTACTTTATGCTAATTTACCTCATTTTAAGCTCAAGGTACTGATTTGTATGTGATATTTTTATCCTTGAAGATTAATTTATATCACCAAATAAACGATACTTCTAAATCAACCCCAAATCAATGTAAATTAACGAATTTGGCTACAACATATTTCTGCTCAAATATGCTGTTTTTGGCACTTTTCACTTATTATTGCAATGGATGAACAGTAATTTGGTACAATACGAAGTAAACAACAGGATTGGTTATATCACCTTAAACCGACCTGAAAAACGCAATGCCTTAAGTTATGATTTAGTAACCGAAATTAAACGCACTTTTCAACAAGCCGAAACAGATGAGCTATGCAAAGTAATTGTGCTCAAAGGCAATGGAGATGCGTTTTGCGCAGGTGCAGATTTGGCTTACATACAACAATTACAAAACAATACATTTGATGAAAATCTTGCTGACTCTAGGCATTTGATGGAGTTATTCAACATGATTTATTACAGCAAAAAAGTAGTGATTGCACAGGTAAACGGACCAGCCCTAGCCGGTGGCTGCGGCCTTGCAACAATTTGCGATTTTTGTTTTGCAACACCTGAAAGTACCTTTGGATATACAGAGGTAAAAATCGGTTTTGTACCAGCCATTGTAATGGTGTTTCTCGTACGTAAAGTTGGTGAAAAAATTGCCCGTGAATTGCTGTTAACCGGAGAAGTATTTAAGGCAGGGGTTGCATTAACTTACAACATGATTACACAGATTGTTGAACCCGAACAACTTTCAGAAACTGTAAATACATTCGCAGCAAAACTTTGCAAACAAACTTCCTCAAATTCACTTGCTCTTGTAAAAGAAATGTTGGCTGAAGTACAAAGTATGCCCGTTCATGAGGCCCTTGAGTACGCGGCACAAACCAATGCAAAAGCCCGAGCAAGTGCCGATTGCAAAAAGGGAATTGCAGCCTTCCTGAATAAAGAAAAACTAACTTGGTAATACTTGCACATATGAAAAAAATAATTGCACTTTCGCTAACCGCAGCCTTGCTCGGTTTTATGACCTTAAGCTTTAAACAGTCTAAAATACTAAAAGAAGGCATAGTAGAGTTTGACGTCACTTTTTTAAACTTAACCCCTGAAATGAAACAGGCTGAAAGTATGTTTCCTAAAAAGTTAATCATGTATTTTAAAGATAACAGCTTTAGAAACGAAATGCCTTCTAGCATGGGTAACACCATTACCATAAACAATGGTGCTAAAAAAGAATTTTACCTGTTAATGGACATGATGGGACAAAAAACAGCCCTCAAACAAACTGAGGAACAGATGAAAAAACAACTGGCCGAGGCGGATGTAAAAAACATTAAAGTTACCTTACAAAAAGAAACCAAAGTAATTGCAGGATATACCTGCAAAAGGGCCCTGATTAACCTTACTTTGGAAGGAAAAGAAGAACAAATAGAGTGTTTTTATACCCCGGAGTTACCGGATATTGCTAACCATAACACGTCTCCCGGTTTCGACCAGATTAAAGGTTTTATGATGGAGTATACCTTAAACATGCAAGGCATGAAAACAAAATTAACCGCGAATAAAGTGCGCAAGGAAGTGGTAGACTCGAAATTGTTTGACTTACCGGAAGGATACACCCTAAAAACCCTTGAGGAACTTAGAAATATGGGTGGTGGTCAAGATTAATTGAGCACTTCACCATTATTCATCGTAAAACTGTCAATGAGTGCAATAAAATCACTCATGCGCTTAATAATACGGGTGTTGGAAGGTAAAGTTAGCTCATTGCCTGCAAATTGAGGCCCCGCTAATAACACATTGGTATTGGGCCAAAATTTGTTGATATTATTGATGAACTGTTGCTTATCAAGATTGATATGGCCGGCTGTAAGCATGGTTAAAATGTAATCAGGGTGTTGGTTATCAAAAGCCCGTTGCAATTCATCCAAAGGCACTTCTTGACCAAGGTATATCACATCATGCCCCCTGCTTCGCAAAATGTAGTTGGCAAAAAGCAAACCCAGTGAGTGTTGCTCGTTTTCCGGCAAAAACAACAAAAAACGCTTCCTGTTTTCGGCAAAACGACCAACATTGCCATCTATAGCCACGTATAATTTTTGTTTGATAATATTAGAGGCAAAGTGCTCATGCGAAGGGTGGATGGAACCAACTTGCCATAAAAAACCTACCTCCTCTAAAAAGGGGAAAATAATCTTAATCAGTGTTTCCTCTAGTCCAATTTGAATAATGCTAGTAGTGATGATTTTGTGAAAGCTATATTCATCAAAAGATAACATGGCCGATACTAGCCCTTTTACTTGGCTGTTATAAACTTCTGATTTTCTTCCGCTGATTTTTAATATGGCCTCTGCAATCTCGGATTTGGAAAGTTTGGCTATTTCTGAAATTTTAAGACCATTCCTGTTTAAAATGCTGATGTTTAAAATGTGTTTCAAGTCATCATCATCATAATAACGAATGTTAGAGTCTGTTCGTTTGGGGACTATAATCCCATAGCGTTGCTCCCAAATTCGCAACGTGTGGCTTTTTATCCCCGAAACAGCCTCAATATCCTTAATAGAAAAAGTACCCAATTGCTATGCCTCCAAACTTAATTTTATTAACTGCAAACATATAAATACGTTATATTGTTTTAATTATATGCATAACAACCAAATTAACCGCATTCTTATTGCCGGAGGCAGCGGAATCGTAGGAAAAAAACTCACCTTTGCCCTACTCCGACTAGGCTTTGAAGTGGCTTGGCTTAGTCGTAAACCAGCATCTGAGCAAGATCCGGTTAAGACGTTTCTTTGGAATCCATCAGAGCAAACAATTGATAACCAAAGCATTAAATTTGCAGATGTGGTAATCAACCTCGCAGGCTCCGGTATAGCAGATGCCAAATGGACTTCGCAGTATAAAAAAGAGATTTACGAGAGCAGAATTCAATCCACTCAACTGATTTGCAAAGCTTTAAGCGACTCGAAACACCAAGTACATACCTACCTTGCAGCTTCCGCAATTGGTATTTATGGCTACAATACCCCTTTAAACACATCAGAAAACGACATTACTGCCGATAATTTTTTGGCCAAGGTTTGCAAAGATTGGGAGGGCGCGGCTCTACCCATTACCAATTTGGGTATCCGAACGGCTTTTCTGCGCATAGGGGTGGTATTGGCTGAAGAAGGAGGGTTTGTTAAAGAAGTATCTGCACCCATTAAAAATTACATTGGAGCCCCACTTGGGAATGGCCTCCAACATACCAGTTGGATTCACATAGATGATTTATGCAGGCTGTTTATCCATATTATGCAGCATGGGCAACTCAGCGGGGCCTATAATGCGGTTAGTCCAAATCCGGAAACCAACGCGAATCTTACCAAAATAATGGCCAGATTACTAAAAAAGCCGCTGCTACTGCCTCCGGTTCCGAAGTTTATGCTTCGGCTACTATTTGGCGAATTATCAGATGTGTTGGTAGCCAGTCAGCACGTATCAGCCCAAAAGGCGCTTGAATCAGGTTTTACGTTCAAGTTTCCCTATGCTAAGGATGCATTAAAAGATTTGATAGGAGAATGACAATAAAAGCCCATGAGATTCGTAATTAAACTGCATATTTGCAGCTATTGAAACCCGTTAAATATATTTTATGCATTGTAGGCCTGTTGCTTCTTTTCGCTCATGCCTGCCGTATTGAGGATGATGTAACAACTGATTCTTCAGCTAAGCTACAGTTTAGCACAGATACTTTATACTTTGATACCGTATTTACTAAACTAGATAGCACCGGTATCAGGCCCATTTCTATAACCAAACAAATCAGGGTTATTAACCCGAACAAAAATGCTGTAAAAACCAATATCAGGCTCGGTGGCCAACAAGCCAATGTTTACCGCTTAAATATTGATGGGGAAAGCACCAATCAAAAATTCGGAAAAGAGATTTTAGGAAAAGATAGCATCATTATTTTTGTGCAATGCTACATTGAGCCTGGCAACAAAAACCTTCCATTTATTGTAGCCGACCAACTTATTTTTGAAACAAATGGGAACGTGCAGGATATTGACTTGGTAGCTTGGGGACAGGATGCCACTTACTTGTTTAACACAGAAGTAAGTTGCCAAAACAACAACCTGCGATGGACATCCGAAAAACCCTATGTGATTTATGATAGCATATTGGTGCCTAAAGGCTGCACCTTAACTATTGATGCCGGAACAAAAATTCATTCCTATAACAAATCGTGCATATTGGTTGCCGGAACTTTAGTAGTAAATGGCACACCGGAAAATCCGGTGATATTTGAGGGAACCCGAATTGACGGTGAATACAAAGAACTAACGAACCAATGGATTGGCATACGTTTGCTCCCGGGCAGTAAGGATAATGTGATTAACAGTGCAATCATTCGCAATGGTTTTGTTGGGCTTGAGGTTGACTCTCAGCCGGTAAGCGCCAATCCTAATTTACGCCTGAACCAAAGCCGCATTTATAACATGGCTGCCGTAGGGGTAGTTGGTTACTCATCACATATTGTGGCCACCAATAACGAAATAACCGCTTGTGGGCAATTTGGCTTTTTTGGTGCGTTGGGCGGTAATTACAAACTTTACCACAACACCATAGCTTCATACAATGTGAACTTTAACCGCCAAAACCCATTGGTGGTTTTTGATAACTCCCCTTACACTGATAAAGACAATAACATTGTTGCCAAATATGAACTGAGCATTGAATTGGTAAACAACATTATTTATGGCAGTTTAGATGAAGAGTTTTTAATCAATAACAATTCAGCAGGTATTGCTCCCACTCCTCCAATTATTCAAACCAACCTGATAAAAACAAAACAGGGTGCCTTAAATGTGAATGGCAATATTTTAAACCAAGACCCCAAGTTTACCAATTCTTCTTCCAATAATTATCAGCTAAAAGCAGAATCGGTAGCAAAAGCAAAAGGCACAAACATTGGCATTAACATTGACCTTAAAAATAACCCCAGGGCAGCAGCACCAAGTTTGGGTTGTTGGGAATAAGTGCACGTTTTTAATTGTTGGGCAGCTCCCATTTGGGGGTTCAGCTTTTTTTAAACATAAGTTTCCCTTTTTTGTAACAGGCTGCTTAGGCCATTAGCCCCAACCAACACCTTTTTTATTTTGGTACTTACTTGTTGCATCACCATATCAATATTGCCCTGAAGGAAGTAAGCGCCTCTATTTCCGGTTTCATGCCCTCAAAAAAAGGGTTTTAGCAACAACATACCCCTTTTTAGAAAAAAGAGTGTTTACCCTATGAAAAAAGGGTATTTCTACTCTTGATTTAAGTAATGGTTTTGGGTAGGTTTGAAGTATTGTACCTTTACACGCAACTTTGGCGAACTCATTAAACACATTAAAACAAAATGAATAAAAATAGTGTGCACTTCGAAAATCGTAATTTGGTTCGCATCATGTGTCGTATTGCTCAATATTGCGCACCTTTCTAACAAACTAGGTGCGCAGATAAGTAAGTTACCTGCAACCGTTGGGAAGAGTGGTAACATCAAACTGACGAACTTTGAACAAATATTCTTAAAACAAAAGACAACAAATAAACAATGGCAGGACTTTTAGACGAAGGCAAAAAAGTATTAGGACAAACACTTGAAAGATTACCTCATTTTGTAATCTTTTTGGGACTTGTTGCGGTTGGCTTTTCTTTCGCGACCTATGAAAAAGGGTTTCACTTTCCAACACCGACACCGAACTGGATAATCTTTTATTTTGGTGTTGGCTTTATTGCTGGTGGGCTTATTTTGTATTTCGTTTTGACAGAGAAAAAGAGTAAAAGATTAAAGAACAAAACAACTCTTAAATTCAATTCCACTGAGCTGACAATTAAAATTGCCGACATACAAGATGCGGAAAATTTGTCGAACGACTGTGCTTTCATTCTTCCTTGCAATACAAGTTTTGTTGATGATTGTGTAACAGACAACAAAACAGCTTTAGGGGCTTTTTTTAACAAACATCATTCTGAAAAAATCCCTCAATTTCATCAAAAACTAAAGACAATTTTAAAATCAAAAGGACTTCAACCCATAGAGGGAATTCACTATGCTCCTTCAACCGTTCTAATTCTTCCAGAGGAATTTAGTATCAGCGCAAAAGTAATTTTAGTTGCTTCGTCAGTTAGAAATACTGGACAAGGTTTTCATACAGACCCTTCAATTATTAGCAACACTATTTATAATTTATTTCAGCAGACAGCAGACCAAAGAATTTCAACTTTCTTTATTCCTATCATTGGTAGCGGACATGCAGGTTTAGAAATTACGGAGGCACTAAATCTTTTAATCTTATGTATTAAGTTTCACTCAAAAAAATTTCATCACCCAAAAAATGTATATATTTTTGTAAGAGAAAAGGACAGCCAAAAAATCAACGCAAGTTTTTTAAACAGTTTTTAATATGGTAGTATATCATTACACATCTCACGAAAGTCTGGAACAAATAATTAACTCAAAAGACTTTCACCCATCTTACCTTAACCCTCAAATGGATACCGCATTTGGAGAAGGTTGGTATTTTACAGACCTTCATCCCGACACTACGCCTGATGAAGATTTACATCAGTCCCTGTGGATGCGACCTGAGCCCCTAAAGAGCAAAAGATATATGGCCTTTGAAATTGACAACAGCTTGCTTCAATATTGCAGACCAAATGTTTATAGAATGAGATTAGAAGCATTAACGGAAAAGATAATTAAAATTAATCTTACCTATACCTTTAATAACAACGGACTTCAAGCTATTCGCTTCATTTCACACGGATATAAAAAACAAGTTTTTAAACCCCGAAACCCCTGGAACACTTATGGAGTAATTGCTCTCATTGGTTTAGGGCTATTGGCATTAACCAAATAAAAATATGATAAAAGCAATTCAAGGAGACATCACAAAAATTAAGGTTGATGCAATCGTAAATGCAGCTAATACATCATTGCTTGGTGGCGGTGGTGTTGACGGTGCAATTCATCGTGAAGGTGGTAAAACCATCTTGGAAGAGTGTATCAAAATCCGAGACAAGCAAGGAGGTTGTAAAGTTGGCGAGGCAGTTATTACAACTGCGGGTAACTTACCTGCAAAATTTGTTATTCATACTGTTGGGCCAATTTGGAACGGAGGCAATGAGAATGAAGAACAACTTTTATCAAACGCATATCGCAACAGTTTACAAATTGCAATTGACAATAATATTGAGACAATTTCATTTCCCAACATTAGCACAGGAGTATACAACTTCCCAAAAGAAAAAGCAGCTAACATTGCATTGTCAACTGTAATTGATTACTTAAAACCTGACCACACTATTAAAGATGTAATATTCGTGTGTTTTGACAAAGAGAACTTTGACATATACCAATCATTACTGCATAATGACAAGCCAACGCAAGAAATGACTGGCAAAATTACCTAATGAAAGTGTGTAATGAATATAAACAGATTCGGACAAATTCAGTACGAACTTCAAATGACACCGCTTCGTGAGAACTGCACGGCAGCAGGTAACAGCCGTTTGGCGTCATGCGGGGTGA
>RDYC01000412.1 GCA_004293295.1 Bacteroidota bacterium | reverse complement strand
GTGTTGAACAACCCACAGCACGCCTTTAAAAGTGTGCACATTTCCGGAACCAATGGCAAAGGCTCAACCTCGCACATGTTGGCTGCGGTGCTGCAAAAGGCGGGCTATAAAGTGGGTTTATACACCTCTCCTCATTTAAAAGATTTTAGGGAACGTATCCGTATAAATGGGGTAATGATTGAGGAACAGGCAGTACAAGATTTTGTGGAGCAATACAAACCCCATTTTGACGAAATTAAACCCTCCTTTTTTGAATGGACCGTGGCCTTGTGTTTTGATTATTTTGCCAAACAACAAGTAGATATTGCCATTATTGAAACCGGACTGGGCGGGCGGTTAGACTCCACTAATGTCATCAACCCGGTGTTAAGTATAATTACCAATATCGGTTGGGACCACATGGATATGCTGGGTGATACCCTACCTAAAATTGCTGTAGAAAAAGCCGGAATTATTAAACATGGGGTGCCGGTTGTAATAGGTGAATACCATCTCGAAACGTTTCCGGTATTTATTGAAACAGCTAAAAAGCAAGTTGCGAATTTGGTATTAGCAGGTGATTTGGTGCACTTGCAACAATTAACGTTTAACAACAACGAGTTACAAACCAACGTTTTTATAAAAGGCGAACCTTACTTGGAACAACTGAGTTGCGACTTATCCGGATTCTATCAGCAACATAACATCAAAACGGTGATTGCCTCCTTGCTTCAATTGGTGGAATTAGGATTTGATATTAGCCCCATGCACATGAAACAAGGATTGGCGCAAGTTAAAGCAATAACCGGACTGGCAGGACGCTGGCATGTGCTGCAACAACAACCTTTGGTTATTGCAGATACCGGACACAATGTAAACGGTATTGAATGGGTAATTGAACAATTGCAGCAACAATCTTATCACAACTTGCACATGGTTATCGGTATGGTTAAAGATAAGGACATTAGCAAGGTTTTGGCCTTATTACCAACTGATGCAGCCTACTATTTTACCCAAGCAGCAATTCCTCGCGCGTTGCCGGCTTATGAGCTCAAAACACTTGCTGAAACGTTTGGCTTAAGTGGGGGCGTTTATGCAGATGTATTATCAGCCAAACAAGCTGCCATAAATACAGCAACACCCGAAGATTTAATTTTTATTGGTGGAAGTACTTTTATTGTTGCCGAAGCCTTGTAACTTTACCAGCACATTATGATGATAAAACAGTTAATTATTGGGGCCTGCTTTTTATGGCAGTTTGCGGTTCATGCACAAACTGATAGCATCACCCCTGCACGCATCAATTACACATTTTTTAGTGATAAAACCTTGTTGTTTACTGCCAACGAGCAAAAGCTTTACCCGGAACTTAAAGACGGGAAAATGGTGGTGTTTCAATACAGCAAACAACACGCTGAAAACCCATCCATATCTGATGATGAGCTCTACGAGAGTGTACAATTTGAAGTTAACCCTACTTGGAATAATTTTATTTTCAGAAAAAAACTACCCCTTTGTAAACCCATTTACAACCTAAGCTGTTTTTGCATTGGCCGAGGCTATTATCAACCTGTTTCAGGGTATATTAAGGGTAAAAAACTACCCAATGGCAACTATTTTATTGAGGCCGATTTACTCATTAAATACGAATCAGGCAATACCAAAAAAATAACATTTAAAGGAGAGTTTACATCAGCCAATGCAGGTTAATATGTTTACTGATGGGGCCGCTCGCGGAAATCCGGGCCCGGGAGGATATGGTGTTGTGCTGATATCCGGCAAACATTATAAGGAGCTTTCAGCAGGGTATCGCAAAACCACCAACAACAGAATGGAGTTGCTTGCTGTTATCAGAGGGCTTGAAGCATTGAAGTTATCAGGAATTTTTATCACCATATACACAGACAGCAAATACGTGTGTGAGGCTGTTGAAAAAGGATGGGTATTTAAATGGAAACTCACCGGATTTAAAGGCAAAAAAAATGCTGATTTGTGGGACCAATTTCTGGTGCTTTATCCTAAAAACAGGATTACATTCCGTTGGGTTAAAGGACACGCAGGACATCCTCAAAATGAGCGTTGTGATGTATTGGCTACCCAAGCCGCTGACAATGCAAAGGATTTATTGATTGATGAAGGCTTTGAAAGTGGTTCGTATAATTAGTTTACCTTTTTAAAGCCAAACTCCTCAAACTTGAGTAAATGCAGGTACATGTTCTGATACCAACCTTCCTTTTGTTTGATAAAATGATACGTTGTGCCTAACATGGGATACTTTTTCCCTTCAACCACCTCCATAAACTTTTTTCCCCTTTCAAGCACAGCATAACCCAACAAAATAAGTTGATCATACCCTTTAAATGCCGCTTCACTTGGCTCTGTGTTAAATCGGTCGCGGTATTGCTGAACAAATAGCT
>RDYC01000188.1 GCA_004293295.1 Bacteroidota bacterium | reverse complement strand
ATTCAGCTTGATTTACCTATCAATATTCACTCTCGCAACAGCACTGATGACGTGATTACCATTTTAACCGAAATGAAGCACCCATTACTTAGGGGCATATTTCATTGTTTTAGTGGAAACGCTGAGCAAGCCAAACAAGTGGTTGATTTAGGGTTTCATTTAGGCATAGGAGGTGTGCTCACTTACAAAAAAAGTGAATTACCTGCAGCCATAGCCGACATTGATTTGGCACATCTGGTTTTGGAAACAGATGCCCCTTATTTAAGTCCGGAACCTTATAGAGGTAAACGCAATGAAAGTGCCTATTTATTACACATTGCACAAAAGTTAGCTGAACTAAAAAATACTACGGTTGAAGAGGTTGCCAATCTAACTACACACAACTCCATTCAAATTTATGGTGTTTAATACCAATCTTTTTCAACCCGTACTTAATATTTAATATCATGCAATCATTCTACTGGTCGAATCAATTCAAAAATTCAACTTGTTGCCACCGAACCTTTTTTAATTGTTTTTTGATTATGGCACTATTTAGCAAACCGATCTACTCTCAACACTTGCCTGAAACCATTGGCAACAGGACGTTGTTCACCCGATTCCAAACCATTTTGGATTCAGTTTATACACAACATCCAGAAGTAAAAGGGATGAGTGTTTATTTGGTTTCCTCTCAGCATAAATGCCTTTGGTATGGTTCGGTAGGTAAGGCAAATTCTAACAAGGAAAACTTATCAGTAGAACATCCTGTTAATATCGCTTCTGTTACTAAAGTATTTGTGGCCGCTGCTATTTTAAAACTTGTTGAACAAGATACATTTTCCATTGAAACGCCTATAATTAACCTAGTATCTTCTGAAACAAAACAACTCTTACTAAATGCCGGATATGACTTAAACCAAATTAAAATTAAACACCTCCTTGGCAATACCTCTGGAATTTTTGACTTTGTAAATACTAAGGAGTTTCAAGATAAAACCATTCAAGACCCTAAATACATTTGGACATTGCAGGAACAAATTGCACTTGCAGCTAACAGAGGGAAAAAAAGATTTAATCCATCTGAACAATTTGAATATTCAGAAACAAACTACTTGATACTGGCCGAAATCTTAAGCATTGCGGAAAATCAGCCTTACCATTTAGCTGTTAAAAATCTACTCCATTTCAACACGTTAAACCTTGCTAGTACTTGGTTTATACACCAAGAAAAAAAACCTGAAAGCCTCTTACCTTTGGCAGAACAAACAGCAAAAACTTATCAGGTCAACAGCTTAACGCTGCATCCGTCATTTGATGCGTTTGGAGGAGGAGGATTGGCATCAACCGTTCACGATATGGCCCAATTTGGTGCGTACTTATTTGAAGGGAAAATTTTTAATAAACCACGTACATTAGCACTAATGTGCAAACCGATAGAGCAAAAATATGGGAATTTTGATTATGCATTAGGATTGGCTATTACTAACGTTAACCAACATACCGCCTTTGGTCATGGTGGTTTTTGGGGAACTCAATTGAAATATATTCCTGATTTAAAATTGAGTATTGGTGTTTATGTGTTAGAAAGAGATGCTTGGCCCGTATATAACTTATTGGTTGAAAAACTGGTTGAAGCACTAGAAAATTAATTACACCCTTGTTAACATGTCCTTAGTATTGATTAATCGTTCACATCACTTAGCTCCATATTTTTTGCTTATTACTCATTTAACTTTACATTTGGTTAAACAAGTCAAACCTCTCCGATGCTAAAACAACTCAGAGTTACCCTAAAGCTTGCTTTTTATCAATTTCTAAAAAACAGAAACCGCTACATTAACGATAAAAACTTTTTAATTATAGCGAGCCTGATGGTGGGAATTAGTGCGGGTTTTGCTGCTGTAATTCTTAAAAACCTCGTGCATGGCATCCAATATTTATGTGAAAGTTGGTTTGATGTGCGGTTTGAAAATTACTTGTACCTGGTATTTCCGCTCATTGGCATTTTACTTTCCGCACTATACATACGTATTTTTCATTACAAAACACTTTATGATAAGGGACTGAGCAGCATTATTTATGCCATTAATAAAAGAGGGGCACAAATTGAACGACACAAAACCTTTTCACACATCATCACCAGTGCATTAACAGTGGGTTTTGGCGGCTCAGTGGGATTAGAGGCACCCATTGCCGTTACAGGAAGTGCCATAGGTGCAAATGCCGGTAAAGATTTATTGGTTACCAAATCAGAGAGAACGTTACTCTTGGCTAGCGGAGCAGCGGCTGGTATTGCTGCGACTTTTAACAGCCCCATTGCCGGGGTAATTTTTGCCTTTGAAGTACTCCTTACTGAAGTGAGTATTCCTGCATTTATTCCATTGTTAATGGCATCTGCGGCAGGCTCTGTTATTTCTAAATTATTTGGTACAACAAGCTTATTTAGCCTAACCACCAACGATTGGCGCATACAAAATATTCCATACTACTTGGTACTGGCCATGCTTGCAGGCTTACTCTCTGTTTACATGATGCGTACTACCATTTTTATGGAAAGCCGATTCAATAAAATGAGGGCTTTATTTCCGAAAGCCATTTTGGGTGGAGGCATTATTGGCATCTTGATTTTTATTTTCCCTCCACTTTATGGCGAAGGGTATAGTGTTATTGATAAGGTGATGACTGGCGAACAAAACAGCTTATTCAACAACAGTTTGTTTTATGAATATAAAGACCATCCCTGGTTTATCATCGCATTTCTCTTAGGCATTATTTTATTGAAGGTATTTGCATCCAGCATTACTATTGGGGCAGGAGGAAATGGCGGAATATTTGGTCCTTCTCTTTTTGTTGGCGCCATGCTTGGTTTTTTGTGTTACAAGTTACTCTCCTTAATGGGCATGGTTGAAATCCGTTTACAAAATTTTGTAGCCATGGGCATGTGTGGATTAATCAGTGGGGTGCTTCACGCCCCATTAACAGCCATATTTTTAATTGCAGAAATTACGGGTGGTTACCAATTGATTATTCCCCTAATGATTGTTTCATCCATCTCTTATTTTATCACCCGCTACTTCGAAAAATACTCCATATACACCAAAAAACTGATAGAACGCGGACTGATTACTTTTGATAAGGATAAAGATTTGTTAAGCCGGGTTCACATTAAAAGTATTATTGAAGATGACTTTGTGGTACTGAAACCGGAACAAACCCTAAGAGAGTTAGTTGAGGCCATTACCCATTGCCGCAGGAACGTATTTGCAGTGGTTGATGAACAACATCATTTGCGTGGCATTATCACGTTGGATGATATTCGGGAAGTGATGTTTAAACACGACCAATATGATAAAATTAAAGTAAAGAAATTAATGAGCATTCCCCGTTACACTACCGTAATTGAAGCCAATGTGAGTGAGTTGATGGAAAAATTTGAAGAATACAGCATTTGGAGCATACCTGTGTTGGACGATGAAGACCGGTACTTGGGTTTTGTAACCAAAACAGGAGTATTAAATCAGTACCGGGAAAAGTTGATTACGGATAAGGAGTTGGAGTAAACCAAACTAATACTTATTTGTAAAACAACCCCTAACTACCGCTTCACTTCCATCATCACATGCTCAATGCCACCCTCCCAGAAGTGCTCTCCTTTAGGCTTAAATCCATGTCTGGCATAAAAGTTTTTTGCAGCAAGTTGGGCGTGCAGGTAAATGGTTTTGCCATCATTGGGCACATCTGCCAATAAATGTTTAAGCAGGCTTGCCCCCACTTCTTTGTTTCTGTATGGTTTTAATACGGCAAATCGTTCCAGTTTGTAGCCTTTGTCGGTTTGCCTCCAACGCGCTGTTCCGGCAGCCACTCCATCCACCAAAGCGATAAAATGTTTGGATTCTTCTTCATACTCCCATTCAATATCTTCAGGACAGTTTTGCTCAATTACAAATACTGTTCTTCTGATTTGGTGCGTAAAATCAAGCTCTTGCTGATTTTCTACCGGCTTTACTATAATCATGATTCAGGTTTCTAAAAAAAGTTTATGTTTGTAAACATAATATATCAAGCAACATGAGCAATATCGTTGAATTATTAGGCGCCAATGCCGACAGCTTATTAAAGCACGAATGTAAAACCATCAGCAAGGAGCATATCCATGCACCAAGCCCAACCTTTGTAAATGACGTTTTTGGACAAACCAATCGCAGCCCTCAGGTATTGCGTAGTTTGCAACAAATTTACGGTACTGGGCGTTTGGCCAATACTGGTTACGTATCTATTTTACCAGTTGATCAAGGTATTGAGCATAGTGCAGGTGCTTCATTTGCTCCCGCTCCTCGCTATTTCGACCCACAAAATATTGTAGAATTGGCTATTGAAGGCGGCTGCAATGCAGTGGCATCTACTTATGGTGTATTGGCCTCTTGCTCAAGAAAATATGCACATAAAATTCCATTTATTGTAAAAATAAATCACAATGAGTTTTTAAGCTATCCCAATAAATACGACCAAATTATGTTTGGTTCAGTTGAAGAAGCTTGGAACTTAGGTGCTGTGGCAGTTGGTGCCACCATTTATTTTGGTAGCGATGAAAGTGGCCGCCAAATACAAGAAGTTGCTGCTGCTTTTGAACGTGCTCATGAGTTGGGTATGGCTACTATTTTATGGTGCTACACCCGCAACAATGCGTTTAAAAAAGATGGTGTTGACTATCACACGGCTGCGGATTTAACCGGACAAGCCAACCACTTGGGTGTTACCATACAAGCTGATATTATTAAACAAAAACTACCAACCACCAATGGTGGGTATACTGCCTTAAACTTTGGCAAAACACACAATAAGGTTTATACTGAACTATCATCTAATAACCCTATTGATTTAACCCGTTACCAAGTTGCCAATTGTTACATGGGCCGTCAAGGTTTAATTAATAGCGGTGGCGAAAGCAAAGGTGCCAGTGATTTGGCAGAGGCAGTAGCTACTGCTGTAATTAACAAACGTGCAGGAGGACAAGGTTTAATTTCAGGAAGAAAGGCTTTCCAAAAACCTGTTAACGAAGGCGTAGCATTACTTAATGCTATTCAAGATGTTTATTTAGACAAAACAATTACCTTGGCTTAGTCATATGCTTTGTTGATTTGCAACTGATAAAGAAATATTGGTTGCAAATCAGCAAGCACTAACCACCAATAATTATTCACTACTATGAGCTGGTTTAAGCGCGTAAAAGAAGGCATCACCACATCAACTGATGAGAAAAAATCAGTACCTGATGGTTTATGGTATAAATGCCCAAGATGCAAAAAAGCCATCACAACCGCTGAGCATGAGGCCAATCAATATGTTTGCCCTAGTTGCAATTATCATGATAAGATTGGTTCAAAAGAATATTTTGAATTGCTGTTTGATGAGGGAAAATACACCGAGCTTTTTGCCGGCATAAAACCAACTGACCCTCTAGAATTTAAGGATACCAAAGATTACAAATCGCGTTTAGCTGAGAGTCAGAAAAAAAGCGGTATGACTGATGCCATGCGGGTAGGAACAGGCACTATACATGCATTTCCAATAGTTATCGCCTGTATGGATTTCAATTTTATTGGGGGCAGTATGGGAAGTGTAATGGGTGAAAAAATAGCCCGGGCTATTGATTACGGGCGGGAGCATAAAATTCCTGTAATGGTGATTTCAAAATCTGGCGGGGCAAGGATGATGGAAGCTGCTTTCAGCTTAATGCAGATGGCTAAAACTTCTGCTAAATTGGCATTGTTGGCTAAAGACGGTATTCCCTACATCAGTTTGCTAACCGACCCGACAACAGGAGGTGTTACTGCATCGTTTGCTATGTTAGGCGATTTTAATATTGCTGAACCGGAAGCATTGATTGGTTTTGCCGGACCGCGCGTAATACGCGAAACTATAGGAAAAGATTTACCTAAAGGCTTCCAAAGCTCGGAGTTTTTATTGGAACATGGATTTGTAGATTTTATTGTGCCGCGCAATGGCTTACGCGATAAATTGGGCAAGTTACTGAGCCTGTTGGCTAATAAGCCATTGGTTAAACCGGAAGTGGTATAACAACTATTATTTAATTTCTAAAAAGCAGTACAATGTTCATTGTGCTGCTTTTTTAGTTTTTATAATCCAGATTAATCTTCGTGTAAAAAAATACCGTCATTTTCAGTTTTTTGATTGCTTGGAGGCAACAATTACTCCATAAAAATGGTCTAAATGGAGTTTATGTTTTTACAATTAGGAACCATTAAAAAAGATTTTCTTGAAAAAGTTAACCAAAGTTAACTTTTTCAAGATGCTTCAATTTTTATACTTGCACAACTTTAAAAAAAATAACATATGATTAAAAAACTAATTCCCTCATTATCATTTTTAGCCATTTTCGCCTTCGTATTTTCTTCTTGCAAAAAAGATGAAACTCCAGACAATAAGGGCGGTAATAACAACAATTCAGGAGAATATGTATTACTTATTGAAACCGGGGCTCAATCATTAGCACTTGGCTCAACACTCAACTATTCTGCTGTTTTGGTAAAATCAACCGGTGAGGTAACTCCTGCAACAGGTGTAACCTGGTCAACCTCTAATCAGGGTATTGCCACTATTAATGCCGGAGGAGCAATAACAACAACTGGGGAAGGAGCAATAACTGTTACAGCAAGTGTTAGTGTTGGCGGAAAAACATATTCAGCTACTGTTCCATTGGTTATTGCGCCACCATCCATTTTTGCGGTTGCACCATCAGCAATAATATGGGGAGTTAATGACGGCCAGCTTCAACTTGAGCCCATTTATTTCGGAACAGAAACACCATCATACTCCTATACCTCAAGCAATGGTAATATTGCATCTGTTTCGTCTTCGGGATTGATCACTTTTAATGCTGTAGGTAACTGCGAAATTACTGTTACAGCCAACGGCTTAACAGGTAATCCGGAAGTAATAGTTCCGGTAATGGTTGTTGGTGCGCCAGCTGTTCCTTTGCCTGTTACTAAAGTAGTTGTTACTCCAAATGCTCACGATATGTTTAGAGGTGAAACCAAACAGTATACAGCCAAAGCTTACAACTCAAACAATGCCGAAGTTACAACAACTATTGAATGGAAAGTTTTGGATACTGAGATTGGTACAATTAGCGCAAGTGGTTTATTCACCGCTAAGTCCATAGGCAAAACCACTATTCAAGCAATTGCACAGGGTATGGTTGGCCAAGCGGAGGTAATCGTTAACCCGGATACTACTATTATTGTAACGCCAATATATGTAAGTGTTCCAATGGGTGGAACCCAACAGTTTACCGCTAAAACGTATAAAATTAATCGCACCAATAAGGGGTTGACAGAAATTGCTAATCCTACAGGTTTAAAATGGGAAATGCCATCCTATGGAATTTCTGTGTTTGACATAGGTACAGTTGACAATACCGGCAAAGTAACTATAAAACAAAATGCTACACCCGGCATGCAATCTTTTGTTTTAGCATACGTAGATGGGGTTGAAACTATTGATGCAGGAGTCGGTCTAATCAGCGTTGGAATCTCAGACCCTTGCAATTGTGGTGCGAATAACCCTAATGTGGCATCAGTTTCTGTTGCTCAAACCAACCTGAATTTATCATTTGGCGGGCAAGCTAAAATTGATGCACAAGCCCTTAACTCATCAAACCAACCTGTTTCTGGTGCAACCATAGTTTACTGCAGCGATAATGAGGCTGTTGCTACAGTAGATGAAAATGGAGATGTAAACTCAACCGGCCTAGGAACAGCTAAAATTACGGTATGCGTTGGCGACAAAAAAGCAACTGTGAATGTAACAGTTTCCTTTTAAATAGATTAAAGCATAGGTTGTATTTCAACAACTTAAAATTTGAAATATGTCTACCAAAGCAGTGCAACGCAAGTTGTGCTGCTTTTTTGGTTTTAATAACCCATTGCTTTATGTTGAATGTGAACGGTGTTTCATAACGTCAATTAGAGCCCCTGAAATGTGTTGGCCTAGTGGCCAGCAGATTAACCACAGCGAACACAATGCTCACTCTTTAGTGGCATAGGAATTAACCACAGCGAACACAGCGAAACCACAACGAACACAACGTTTCGACCTCTGCGGTAAAAAATAGCTAACCACAAAGAGCACAAAGAAGCCACAATGAACACAATGCTTATTCTTTAGTGGCGTAGGAATTAACCACAGCGAACACAGCGAAACCACAACGAACACAGCGCTGCATGTTTAGCGGTTAAGGGTTCAACCACAAAGAGGGCAAGGCTTTTTAAAAGTAAACTCACGCATTGCCCGCTACAACTTAAAACCTTGTCTATTAACTCATTCTGTTTTGTGATAAGTTTGCAAGTATCAAATAATTGTGTACCTTTGCGCCTCATTTTATTACAAAACAAAATATTTAAAGTATGTATTTGACCACAGAAGCGAAGCAAAGTATCTTCGAAAAGTACGGTAAAGCCAAGTCTACTAAAGACACTGGTTCTGCTGAGAGTCAGATCGCACTGTTTACACACCGTATTAATCACATTACGGGCCACTTAAAAGGGAATAAGAAAGATTATTCTGCTGAGTTGAGCTTGGTGAAATTGGTAGGTAAAAGACGCGCTCTGTTAGATTATCTAATGAAAAATGACATTTTCCGTTACAGGGCAATCATTAAAGAATTAGACATCCGTAAATAATGAACAATTATTCGGAATTTACGATACCCGTTCTAATGTTAAAATTAGGAACATCATCGTAAGAATTTACATAGAAGCAGGGCATTGTTCCTGCTTTTATGTTTTAACAAACCGAAGCAAAAAGAAATTTTTAGACTAAATTAATATAAACCTTGCAGGGAATAGGCCCTGTAAAAATTTAAAAAATGAGTACAGCAACAACAAAAACGTTTGAAATAGGTGGTAAAACCATTTCAATCGAAACCGGCCGTTTAGCTCGCCAAGCTGACGGTGCCGTAGTAGTAAAAATGGGCGATACGATGATTCTTGCAACAGCAGTTTCAGCACGTGAAGCCAAAGAAGATGTGGACTTTATGCCACTTACCGTAGATTATCAGGAAAAATTTGCAGCTGTTGGCCGCATACCCGGTAGTTTCCACAAACGGGAGGCAAAATTGAGTGATTATGAGGTGCTGGTTAGTCGCATTGTAGATCGCGCTTTACGCCCACTTTTCCCGGATAATTACCATGCCGATACGCAGGTAATGTTACAGTTAATATCATCTGATAAAAACTTAAACCCTGACTGTTTGGTAGGCTTAGCGGCATCAGCAGCATTAATGGTAAGTGATATCCCTTTTAACGGACCAATTTCTGAAGTGCGCATTGCACGTATTAATGGTGAGTTTGTGTTAAATCCATACATTGACGAGTTGGCCAACGCTGACATGGACCTCATTGTAGCAGGTACCGAAAAGGATTTGAACATGGTTGAAGGAGAATGCAGTGAGGTAAGTGAAGCTGATATGTTGGCTGCATTAAAAATTGCCCATGATGCCATTAAATTACAATGCAAAGCGCAATGGGAACTTTGCGAGATGCTTGGAGGTCGCAAACCTGCCCGTGAATACAACCATGAGCGCAGCGATGAGGCTTTAGCTGCACATATTCGTGAGTTTGCTTACGATAAGATTTCTGCCATTGCAAAAAGTGCTTTGGGCAAAAACGAGCGTAGTGATGCTTTTAAAGCTGTTCGTAAAGAGTATGTAGCACAGTTTTATCCTGAAGGCAGCGAAACACAACCTGATAAGTTTTTAATGAATAAGTACTTTCATGATGTGGAATACGATGCCGTGCGTTCCATGATTTTGAATGAAAGAACACGTTTAGATGGCCGTAAATTGGATGAGGTTCGCCCGATATGGACAGAAGTGAACTACTTACCTGGAGCACATGGAAGTGCTATTTTTACCCGTGGAGAAACCCAATCGTTAACCACAGTAACCTTAGGAACTAAATTGGATGAACAGCTTTTAGATGCACCAATGAATGCGGGTTATGCCAAATTCTTGTTGCACTATAATTTCCCTTCATTCTCTACCGGTGAGGTTAAACCAAACCGTGGCCCGGGCCGCAGAGAAATTGGACATGGTAACTTGGCTTTACGCGGTTTAAAGCGTGTATTGCCGGGTCTTACTGAGAGTCCTTACACGATTCGTATTGTTAGTGATATTTTAGAATCAAACGGGTCATCATCTATGGCTACCGTTTGTGCCGGTTCATTGGCATTAATGGATGCCGGTATTAAAATCAGCGGTGCAGTTAGTGGAGTGGCTATGGGTTTAATCAGTGATGATGAAACAGGTAAATACGCCATCTTAACCGATATTTTAGGTGATGAAGATCACTTGGGCGATATGGACTTTAAAGTTGTTGGTACGGCTAAAGGTATTACAGCTTGCCAAATGGACATTAAAATTAACGGATTAAAGTGGGAAATGGTTGAAGAGGCTTTGAAACAAGCCAATGCGGGTCGTTTACACATCATGAATGAGATGAATAAAACAATCAGCGCACCAAATGCTGATTACAAACCTCATGCCCCACGTATTGAAACCATTATTATTGATAAAGACTTTATCGGTGCTGTGATAGGCCCGGGTGGTAAAGTAATTCAAGGCATACAAAAAGATACCGGAGCTACCATTAGCATTACGGAAGTAGGCAATACAGGCGTAGTAGAAGTAGCTGCAACAAATGGTGATAGTATGCGTAAAGCGGTTTCTATCATTAAGGGCATTACTGCAGTTCCTGTTGTTGGTGAAGAGTATGTAGGTAAAGTAAAAACCATTGTTGACTTTGGTGCATTTGTAGAGTTTTTACCTGGTAAAGATGGCTTATTGCACATCAGCGAAATTAGTTGGAACCGTTTACCAACTATGGAAGGTGTGTTGCAAGTTGGTGAAGAAATAAAAGTGAAGTTGGTGGAGATTGATAAGCGTACCGGAAAGGTAAAACTTTCTCGTAAGGCATTGTTACCTCGCCCTCCACGCCCTGAAGCGCCAAAAGAAGAAGGCGCAGCACCAACTGCTGAAAGCAATGGATAAAAAGTAAAATTAATATTCTCAAAAAGGCTACTCAAATGAGTAGCCTTTTTTGGTTTAATAACTCTTAGTAATAAGGTTTAACTATAGGCTGAGAATTATCAGGTGTTATAACAAACAATCAAAGCAATGCGTATTGGATTTATACTTGCCAATATCCTTTTGTATTGTAACTTTGCCTCCGTTGAAAAAAACGGTATCCATATTATTAATTTTTGCGCTCTCTTTTCAATTTATGATAAAGATTGGCCTGGTTGGGTATTACATCATCAATAAGGATTATATAGCAAAAGTACTTTGTATAAATAAAGACAAGCCGGCATTAAAATGCCAAGGTAAATGTCACCTAAAAAAACAACTTGCAAAAACAGAAACCGCAGAAACCCAAAGCAGGATTCCATCCTCATCTGTTAAAGATATTATTGAAACACTATTTTTTTGTGAAAACCAAAGCTACTTGCAAGGACTGGCATTCTATAATCTTAAACAAGCTCCTCTTTTTGCCTACTCGTTCAGCTGCATTTTAGGCCCGCTTGACTCCCCTTTTCACCCTCCATGTGCTTAAACTGAGTAAATATACCGACCATTTAAGGTTTTTCTTTTTCTCATTTTAACAATTATTATATGATCAAATTTAATAAAATGGTGGCAGCCTTGTGTTGCTTACTTGTTGCATCATTATTATATGCAACACCACCTGATACATTATGGGTAAAAAAAGTGCATCCTGAAGGGAATGGATGTAATAGTGTAGCGTTTTCAAAAGATGGCTCACAACTACTTGCAGGCACAAATTGCCACAATGCGTTTGCAAAATTATATCAGGTATCAGACGGGTCGGAGCAGTGGACTTACACCGACTCTTCGTTGATGTGTTTTATGGATGCGAAATTTTCACCTAATGGTGAGCGTTTTGCCATTATGGAAGAGTTTGGAATCTTATTGGTTTTTGATTACACGATAAGTCCTCCAAAACGTATTGCACAAGTTGATACCAGAAGCAATGCTTCATTGGCACTAACATTTACCCCAGATAACAAATCAATAATCACTTCAGGATTTGACGATTCAATTCGAGTTTTTAACCTACTAACAAACACCCAAACCCTTGCATTTGGCACGCATAATAATATTTATGCAATAGCTACAAACATGCCGGGAAGTAATATTGCAACTGGTTCTCAGAATGGATCTGTTCGCATTTGGGATAACTTGGGAAACCTGGTTAGAAACATCAGCGCATTTTCACAAAGTGTTCCTGTAAGAAGTATTGCATTTACACCAGATGGTACACGATTGTTTTGTACCGGACAAAACGGGTTGTTTAAAAGTTACTTTACCGATACTTGGCAATTAGATACTGCTTTTTTGGCACATCAAAGTACAGCAACCGGGTTATCCATTTCAACAGATGGGTTATGGTTTGCTACAAGTGGCGGGCAAGGTAAAGCAACACTGTGGAGCAGCAAAACCTATCAGCCTTTCCACACGCTTGAGTTACCTATGTTAGGTACTTTAAATGGTGTAGCAATAGCACCTAATGCTAAGCAAGTTGCCGTAGCCAGTTCACTCGGCTATGCCGCTTTATTTGACATACAGGATATACTAACAGGAGTAAAACAACATGCAGTATCAAAAAATCCTATTTCAGTATATCCCAATCCGGTGAGTAATTTGCTTTGGATTGATGTGAACCATGGAGAACCTGTACAAGTAAAAATCACCAATCAACTTGGGCAGGTAGTTTGGCAACAAATGCTCACTTCATCGCAGCAAATCTCAACAAACGAATGGAAAAGCGGATGTTATTTTATTCAATGTTTGGTAGATGAACAAATACACTTAACTAAAGTACTGAAATAAATCCTTGCTGATTAAATACATATACCCGTTAATACTTGATGAGCAAACATGTTAGGCGGTTCTTCAATAAGATTCAGTATAAACTAATGTTAATATTGTTCATCGGTTTAATAGTATCAATCACCTTCGTATTTGATAAAAATATGTGATTACACGAACAACTTAACTTGATTAAATATTAATTGTTAGTGGCACTGATTTAAAAGTATAGAAGAATCCAAAACATTCCGCTTTCTTATTTATTCATAACACAACTTAATTATTTTTTATTATCATATTTAACCAACAACATGAAATCAATTATTTTTTATGCAATGTTTATCCTAACCATTGCAGCTTGCTCAAGTGGAAGCAACACTCAAAAAACAGAAAATGAATCTCAGCAACAACCTGTAGAGAACCCTAAAAAAGCCCTTATTGAGCCTCCGGCAGATATTCAAGAGCTACTCAATAAACACACCTGTCTTACTTGCCATGCAGCTGCGGAACAGGTTGTTGGGCCGTCTTATGTTGATGTTGCTAAACGCAATTATTCAGCCGAAGAAATTGTAAGTTTAGTGTACAATCCTAAACCGGAACATTGGCCTGATTATCCTCCAATGATTGGTTTACCAAAAGTGCCTAAAGAAGACGCTCTTAAAATTGCCAATTGGATTATCTCACTTAATAATAATAATAACAAATGAAAAATCTATTTATCACAACACTCGTCCTATTTCTAACCAGTGCCTCTTATGCGCAAGGTATCATGGCAAAATGGCCTCAACTTAAATCATTCCATGGGGTAATGTCGCAAACTTTTCATCCCAGTGAAGAGGGTAACTTGGTTCCCATTAAAACGCGGAGCACCGAAATGGCTCAAAAGGCCGATTCGTTAGCATCATCAACTATCCCTGCCGAATTTGATAAGCCTGAAATTAGAAAAGCAGTGATACAGCTTAAAGCAGACAGCAAAAAACTGGATGATATGATTCAACGAAAAAAAGCCACCGATGCAGAAATCATTAAAGCCTTAAGCGATTTGCACGATGTATTTCATCAAATTGTTGGTTTATGTAAAAACGAAGACCACCATTAACTATGGCAAATAGTAAACATAAATTCTATGCAGTAGGCATCCTTTGGATGCTTACTGCTTGCCAAGAAACAACTTTGCAGAAAGCACAGCAACTTGAAAAAGAAATATTTGCCATCCATGATTCGGTTATGCCCAAAATGGGTGAAATTGTTTCGAAACGGAAGTTTATTGAAGAAGCGATTAAAAACGATTCGTTGAAAGTTGCAACAGACTCCCTACAAGCACTTTTAAAAACGGTGATTAAAGCAGATAAAGATATGATGAATTGGATGCACGAATATAAATCGCCCAACATGAAATCTGATACGGCTCTTGAGTACTTAAATCGCCAATATGATAATATCCAACAGGTTAAAAAACAAATCCTTGAGCAACTTCATTAATCACTATAAAGTCAATTTATCAATCTGCTTGCTACTTGTAACTGCTGTTGCTTGTTCAGAGAAAAAAAAACTCCCCATTTTTGGCAATAGGGATGTTCAGGTAAGGATTGTTAACGGTACAGAATTAATTGATACAATTTATGCTACTGTGCCTGATTTTAAATTGGTAAATCAAAAAGGCGATACAGTTACCCAAAATGTATTAAGCGGGAAAATTGCAGTAGTAGATTTCTTTTTCACAACCTGCCCAACAATTTGCCCCATTATGAAAAAAGAAATGCTTCGGATATACCAAGAATTTAAGCAGCGAGATGATTTGATTTTATTATCTCATACCATAGACCCGGAACACGACACGTTAGAAGTGCTTGCTGATTATGCAAAAAGATTAGGAAGTGATGGCAGGCATTGGCAGTTTTTAACAGGTGAGCGGTCTTACATTTATGAGTTGGCCGAAAAAGGATATTATGCTACGGCCGCGGCAGATTCTTCGGAACCCGGAGGATTTATACACAGTGGCGGATTTATTTTAATAGATAAGGAGAAACGAGTAAGGGGTATTTATGACGGCACCAGTGCCTCAGAAACTGATCAATTGATTGCTGATATCAACCAATTACTAAATGAAACGCTTTAACTGGTTATTGCTACTATCCTTGTTGGTATTTGCTTGTTCTGATGTGAACACCAACTTGCTTCATACTGTTAGTAATGGCAGGATGTTATATGAAGAGCATTGCGCCAATTGTCATCAATCCAATGGATCAGGACTGGCGCAATTAATACCACCATTAAATAGGGCTGATTATTTAGTAAACTATCCACAGCAAATACCTTGTATCATCAAATTCGGAATGGATTCAGCAATTAAAGTAAATGAGCAGGTTTATCACTTAAAAATGCCTTCCAACCCACAATTAACTGATAAAGATATTTATTATATCACGCAATTTGTATTGTATAACTTTACCGATTCACACGCAATAATAAATGATTCGGAAGTGGCGTTACAGCTTAAAAACTGCGGCAAATAAGTTGGATCACGCATCAACCAACTCATGGTATTTACTTTATTAAGTGACTCTGATTGTTTTTTAAGAAGTTATTAACTTATGTTTTTCAGAACTTAGTGGAACTAAATTTCAATTTTATGAAACCACTTGCAGGCTTTATCATTTGTGGATTACTATTCACTTCATGTGCACACCAAACCGAACAACAATTTGAAGAAAAAACACTTCATTATCCTGCCCCTGCATTTAAAACTACCAATCAGAATGGGGAAGCTGTTACCAACTTAAGTGTTGAAGGTAAAGTTTACGTAGTGGATTTTTTCTTTACCAGCTGCCCAACCATTTGCCCTGTAATGACGGAAGAACTAAAAAGGGTTTACAAAAAGTTTGAGGGTAACAATAATTTTTTAATCTTATCCCATACAATAGATCCTGATTATGATACCTATGAGGTACTAAAGGGATATGCAAAAAATGCTGCATCTGATGGTAAACAATGGATGTTTTTAAGATCTGACCGAGATTACACGCTGGAATTGGCTAACAAAGGATATTATGCCGCCTTAAAACCGGAATTTTACGGAAATAACCAAGACCATTCGCATAGCGGTGGGTTGTTTTTAGTTGACCAATCCGGCCAAATTCGGGGTATATATTACGGAACGGTAAAATCGCAAGTTGATCAACTTATTGAGAATATTGATTACCTGCTTCGGCAAAAATAAACGGTATTGTTATCTAAAATCAACCTCAAGTACTAAGTTTCTACTTTTAGCGTATTTACAAACCACATCAAACCAATTAGCAACCGGAGTTATTCGGGCTGAAATTCGCTAAACATAAACTAATTTCATTTATTTAAACAAGGTGCTCGGCACTCATGCTATTCTTCACCTGATGTCGTATCAGCACCTATCATTGCGTGTATGGCTTTTTCTGCTGAATCCATAGCGGCTTGGTCATTATAAACTGTGCTGTCAACAACAGCTTGCTCTTCTTGGTTTAAGTCGGTTTTAGGAGTTTCACTTCCACAAGAGGTAATTACCAAGGCAACGCTTGCAATGGCAAATGTGGTAACTATTTTTTTCATTGTATATCTTTTATTTCAAATGTATGCATTTGCAGGTTTACCTCAATACAAAATTTTGCCCCAAATATACTTTGCGCACCACTTCATCATCAGCAAGTTCTTGTGCTGTTCCTCCTTTTAAAATCTTTCCTTCAAACAATAAATAGGCCCTATCAACAATGCTCAAGGTTTCATGCACATTGTGGTCAGTAATTAATATGCCAATATTTTTATGCTTTAGTTTTGCCACTATCTGTTGAATATCTTCAACAGCAATGGGGTCAATCCCTGCAAAAGGTTCATCCAACAACACAAACTTGGGATTAACGGCCAACGCGCGGGCTATTTCGCAACGCCTGCGCTCACCACCACTTAATACATTACCCAAACTTTTTCTCACCCGATTTAACCCAAATTCTTCCAACAGTTCTTCCAACTTTGCAGTTTGGTCGGCTTTGGATAGCTTAGTCATCTCTAAAACCGCCTTAATATTATCTTCTACACTTAGTGTTCTAAAAATAGAGGCTTCTTGTGGCAAATAGCCCAACCCTTGTTGCGCACGTTTGTACATGGGCAAAGGGGTGATGTCTTTTCCATCCAGCATCACTTTACCTTCGTCAGGTTTTACCAATCCTACCGTCATGTAAAAGGTGGTGGTTTTTCCAGCTCCATTCGGACCTAACAAACCCACACATTCTCCTTGGTGCACTTCAATAGAAACATTGTTTACCACAGTGCGCTTTTTGTATTTTTTTACGAGGTTGTGCGAAGATAAAATCATTGTTGTTTGTTATTATTAGTAAGCTCTTGCGGTTATACCTTCCATAAAATTAATAAAGGCTTTGTTTACCACCTTATTACCTCCCGGAGTTGGGTAATTGCCGCTAAAATACCAATCTCCCTTATGGTCAGGACAAGCAATGTGCAGGTTTTCTATACTTTGGTAAATTACCTTAACCTCAGCTGTTAAATCTGCCGGGCGTATAATTTCGCTGATTTTATCGCTGATTTCATCATCAGTAAATAAATCGTACAACTCTTTTACATGGTTTACCACTTCCTCTTTAGGGCTTTTTTCCTGTGCCTTACATTTGGCATATACTTCTTGCAGCAAATGTTCCTTATTGCGGTCCTTTAATAAAGCCAACATGGCTTGAAAAGCTACAAAGTCTTTCAAGCGGCTCATATCAATTCCATAACAATCAGGGTATCGAATTTGTGGTGCTGAAGACACAATGATTATACGTTTAGGGTGTAGCCTGTCTAAAATACGCAAAATGCTGCTTCTTAACGTAGTACCTCGTACAATGCTGTCGTCAATCACAACCAACGTGTCAACCCCATTGTTTACCAGGCCGTAGGTTACATCATACACATGCGCCACCATGTCTTCGCGGTGTTCATCATCAGTAATAAAGGTGCGGAGTTTAACATCCTTAACCGCAATTTTTTCCCTACGTGGTTTCCAACTAAGTATTTCTTTTAACTTATCAATATCAGGGCTTGGGCCTAACTTAATAATTTCCTGAGCTTTATACTCGGTAAGGTAGTCGTGTATGCCATCTATCATGCCATAAAAGGCTGTGGCTGCGGTGTTTGGAATATAACTAAAAACGGTATTGGGTAAATCGGCATTAATGGCTTGAACCACCTTACGGCTTAACAAATGACCCAATTTTTTGCGTTCAAGGTAAATATCTCGGTCATTACCTCGCGAAAAATAAATACGCTCGAAGGTGCAAGATTTTTTAGGAAGTGCTTCCAGTATTTTCTCCTCGCTAAATGTTCCATCCTTTTTTATAATAAGGGCGTATCCGGGTTGCAATTCTTTAATGGTATTGAGTTTTACATTAAAACCGGTTTGAATTGCCGGACGTTCGCTTGTGGCTACCAGCACTTCATCATCTACATAATAAAAACAAGGCCGTATACCGGCAGGGTCGCGAAGAATAAACGAATCACCATTACCTACCAAGCCTGTTAGCACATATCCCCCATCAACCTCTTTCATAGCGCGGGTGATGATGCGTTTAATATCTAATTTCTCACTAATAATTTCACTTATGGCTTTATTGGAAATGCCTTTACGTTTGTATTCTGCAAACAAGCGTTGGTTTTCTTCATCCAAAAAGTGTCCGATTTTCTCCAACATGGTAACCGTATCGGCTTTTTCACGTGGATGTTGTCCTAGCTCAATTAAAAGTTCAAACAGCTCATCTACGTTGGTCATGTTAAAGTTACCTGCCAATAACAAATTACGCGTCATCCAATTGTTTTGGCGCAAAAACGGGTGGCATAAGTCACTAGAACTGCTGCCATAAGTTCCATACCTTAAATGACCTAAATACACCTCTCCCACAAAAGGCGCGTGGGCTTTTAAGTAGGCTGGGTCTTTTAATTGTTGTTTATTGGCTACATCATTTATTTTTTTCTCAATGCGCTCAAAAATCTCAGCAATGGCCCCGCTTCCACTTTCCCGCCTCCTGAATATGTATTGATTTCCGGGCTCTACGTTCAGCTTAATTACACCCACACCTGCACCATCCTGCCCCCGGTTGTGTTGCTTTTGCATAAGCAGGTTCAGCTTTTTTAAGCCATATAAACTGCTGCCGTACTTTTCTTGGTAAAAATCTAAAGGTTTAAGTAATCTGATAAATGCGATTCCGCATTCGTGTTGTATTGAATCACTCATATATTAAAATGGAGTGGCAAATTTAGCTTTTAAATGGAGTTGGTGAAAATTACTTTTTACTTTCTGCTATTGCTGCGTCCAGCGCCTGCATAAAAGCATCAGGTCCTTTATAACCTGGGTCAACAAAAATGCTCATTTTTTTGGTGTAAATGTAGTATACTGTTGGAAATCCTGTTGATTCCCCCCTAGTCATCATATAAAACAATTCCTGGTTATTATAAGTGTTTTCACCCACTTTATAATCAGTATATGGGATTTCCGGGTTAAATTTTATAGGGATAAAGTGTTCGTTTATTTTTTTGATAATTTCAGCATTGGCATAAGTATCTCTATCCATTTTTTTGCACCACCCACACCAATCTGTATAGGCATCAACCAACACTATTTTACCTTCTTTGGTTGCCTTGGCATAACCTTCGTTCCATTCATACCACTTTAATTCGGCCTTGGGAGCTGCCTTTTTAGCTGGTGTAAAAGCCATTAACAACAAAAAAGGTGCTGCTGCCAGTATGTGTTTTAATTTTAAATACATTATTGTACAATTGGTTTATCGCTTCATTTTCTTCAACAATCGTTCCGAAAATAATGATAAACCCATATATCACAAAATGTAATCGAGCCGTTAATCATTTTATGACTTTAGCACTCGCATTTTTTATATAACTTCGCTTCGTTCATGAATAACTCAAACTACCCTCTTTTACTTAATAAACTGGATGCTTTTGTAAGAAAGTATTATAAAAACCAATTGTTGCGGGGTGCTATTTATTTTGCCTTAGCCACCTTATTCAGCTTTTTGTTGGTTGTTCTTCTTGAATATTTTGGCCATTATAATACGTTGGTGCGTGCTACCTTGTTTTACTGTTTTTTATTATTTGTAAGCTTTTGTTTAGTAAAATATGTGATTTCTCCTTTGTTGGGCATGTATAAACTGGGTAAAACCCTAAGCTACGAGTATGCGTCAACCCTCATTGGTACACATTTCCCAGATGTTAAAGATAAGTTATTAAATACCTTACAGTTAAAACATGAAGCCGAGCAAAAAGACTCTGCCTTACTTGAAGCTGCCATAAGCCAAAAAGCAGAACAGCTTAAACCCATTGTATTTACTGATGCCATTAATTTAAAGCAAAATCTAAAACACGCCCGAATAGTTATCATACCGGCTGTTATATACCTTGTTATATACCTTTTTGCTCCCGGCATTATTACCAAAGGCAGTGAACGTTTAATTAAGTACAATACCACTTTTTTACCTGAAGCTCCTTTTGTTTTTGAATTGCAAAACAGCAAATTAACCACTGCTCAATATGCTGATTTTGAATTGACCGTTGCCCTTAAAGGGAAAGCCATACCCAATGAGGTTTATGTTGACCTTAATGGACAATCGTTTAAGATGCAGAAAGTGGATAAAACAACATTCACTTACACGTTGAGGAATGTGAATAAAGATATTCCATTTCATTTTTCCGCTGCTGATTTTAATTCAACAGACTATTTGTTAAAAGTAATTGCCAAGCCGGTATTGATTAACTACAGTGTTAAACTACAATATCCGGGATATATTGGCAAACAAGCGGAAGTTTTACAAAATCCGGGAGACCTAACATTACCCGCGGGTACAGTTGCCACTTGGATGTTGAGTACCTCGCAAACCGACTTTGTTGAATATGGATTTGGTGAATCAGTAGCTAAGGCAGACCGTAAAAATGATGTTCAATTTACATTTTCCAAAAAGTTGTTGGCATCATCCCCTTATTTCATTCGTAACAAAAATAATGCGTATGGTACTGCGGATAGTTTAGCATATATGATTAACGTTTTACCTGATGCCTTTCCGCAAATCAGTGTGGATGAAAAAGCAGATTCTATAACTGGTAAGCAACTATACTTTATTGGTGATGCCAGTGATGATTATGGACTTACGAAATTGGTTTTTGCCTACCGCTTTTTAAAATCAGAAACTGACTCAAAAGTTAAACAGGGTATAGTTAATAAACCCATAGCTCTTCAACGAAACGAGAAAACACAACGTTTTTATTTTCAATTTAACCTAAACGAAACCGGATTGAGTGCGGCAGATGAATTGGAATACTACTTTGAAGTTTGGGATAACGATGGGGTGCATGGAGCCAAAAGTGCAAAAAGTAAAACCATGGTGTTTAAGGCTCCTAGCGAAAAAGAACTCAGAAATGAGTTGAGTGAATCAGGTAAGAGCTTAAAAGCTGATATGCAATCGGCCATAAAT
>RDYC01000411.1 GCA_004293295.1 Bacteroidota bacterium | reverse complement strand
TAGAAATGAATATTGCACACCCCTTTATGGAAGGCAATGGAAGAACCATGCGCATTTGGTTAGATATGCTGCTAAAAACTAAGCTCAAGCAGGTGGTAAACTGGCAATATGTAGATAAACAGCTTTACCTGCAAGCCATGGAAAGAAGCCCAATTAACGATTTGGAATTAAGAACTTTGCTACTTACCAATTTAACAAACGACATCCATAACAGAGACATCATTTTTAAGGGAATAGAACAGTCTTATTATTACGAAGGATATACAAAAGAAGACAATAATGAATGAGGTGAGTTTTTAAGTTTCCCTCTTGTTTTCGCGACCTGCCGTCCATGCTGTCGCGGACCTGCGGTCCGTGACATATATTAAATAATTACATGCAACCATTACCGCTTGCGGGATGCGTGAGCGGGTGAGTTTTAATACATTGTATCACCCCTTAACTGCACTTTTCCATCACGTTCAAAACGTAGAGTTTGAACTACTTTATACCTTAGCTTAAACGAGCTAAGATTAATTTCTTTAAACATCCTTTTAATTAGTTTTTTACATTTCCGAATTGCTTTCTTGTCTTCAAAATAAAAGCCAATATCATCAAATAGCTTACGTCTATGATAATCTGCAACTTTAAGTTTGCATAATTTACCATCTTTATTAAATGTCAAGTGATAAACTTCAAAACAGCTAATGTTGTTAAGTTTCTGTTTTTCTAAATTGGCTTTCAAATATCTGCTAATGGTATCTTCTACTGATTTCATATAATCCCTTTGCGGCTTATCCTGCTCCCAAGCTTTTCTTTGCTTCTCAGTCATGATGTACGCCATTCTATATCCATCTTTAGAATATGTTTTGCCTTTGGGTAATTTTGACATGAATCCCTCATATACACTATCCAATTTTAGTTCTTGGTGTAGAAGGTCGTAGTTTGAAAGAATGACGCTTTTGAATTTGACTGAATCTGGTTGACTCCATGGACAATGGAACGATTGTTTAACATATTTTCCCTCATCTTTGATTTCAAATACTAGGCTACCACAATGAAGATACCATCTTGTCCACGAACTGATTAACGTATCAGTTGGGATTGACTGTTGTTCTGATTTAATAATATGATGTGCAATTTTTGTTGAAAGGGCGGTACCAATTTGTAATTTTTCCGTGTAAAGCTGATTTGCTTTTAATAAGTCATGCTTACCCCTTTTTATGTAGCTATATTCTTTAATTGAATTTACAATTTCACCATAAAACACCACTTTGTCTTTGCTGAAAATATCTAATGTTTGCCCGCTTAATAAAAGTCGGAAGTAAAAAACATAGCCCGACTTTTGAATATCAAGAAATCTTATTTCTAAACTATCATTCATTAAGATATTAGACGGATATGAAGTCAAGCTCATTTGGCCATATGATTGAGCGCATGTAAACAATACTATTGATACTATTATATATTTCATAACATTAAATATGGCTTCCTCGCTGCCGCTAACCTGCCGTCCGTGACGGGCACCAAATTTTCGCCAACAGCCCCTTGCGGGATGCGCATTAGCTAAAGCAATTTAACTTCGTATAAATTAAATAACAAAACAATGGTTAATTTGCATATGCATTATAAATAGGTGCAAACTAAGGAGGTAGGTACAATGGACTTGAGTAAAACACTTTTATATGTAATTATTTTGTTAATAGGACAAAATGTTATTGCTCAAACAAAATTTACAGTACTTAAAATAGATACCATAATACAAAAGGACTTTAATCAAGACTTCTTTATTAGAACTCAGAAAAGACAAACTTTGATGCCATATCTAATAAGTGATAGTTCCTGTATGGTTGACCATCGCAACAACAGTTTAACATGTAAAGTTATTCTTCAGGATGACTCTTCAACCATTCAAATATCAATTGACGAGAAAGGTGGCTACCTAGAGTTAAGTAACTTATCTAATTTAGTCTATGACACTATACGAATTTCAAAACTTATAGTATATGATAGACCATATGCTGATACAAATTGGACAACAATTAATTATTGGTACGAAGAGGCCGACACTCTGGGTGAGAATTTTAAGAACATCAGAAAATATTCTATCGACAAAGTAAAGACCAAGAATCTTGCTCCAATCAAAATCCAGTTTCAGATAAACAAAGAAACATATTCATGCACAACATCGTGGCAAAAGACAAATTATGGAACAATCACTAAGTTTCATGGACGTGGACAAACTGGAATCTTTAAAGGTAGGCGTCCATTTTATTTTCACGGAACAAAGAGGTCTACAAATACAATTAATGTAATTAAGTTGCGAATTAAAAACGACATATAGTAGTTGCAGCTGTTGCTCTCCGTTGTCGCAGACGCCTGTTCCGCTGTCGCAAACCTGCCGCTCGTGACGTACACCAAATAATTCCATACAGCCATCCCCGCTTGCGGGATCCGCGTGAGCTGGGCTC
>RDYC01000410.1 GCA_004293295.1 Bacteroidota bacterium | reverse complement strand
AACTCTAATGGAGTACTGCGTCCAAAAATTTTCACCATTACTTTAAGCTTCTTGCGATCTTCCATTACCTCCTCAATTATTCCGCTAAATCCACTAAATGGACCGTCAATTACTTTTACAGTTTCATTTATAATAAATGGTTCAACCAAAGTTTCTCCATTTTCAGCAGCATCATCAACATTACCCAAAATACGGTTTACCTCTGCATTTCTTAAAGGTGTTGGTGTTGCCTTTCCTCCCAAGAATCCTACCACACCGTTTACAGAATCTATTATGTGACCTGTTTCGCCAACCAATTCAGCCTGTATAAGCATGTAACCTGGTAGGTAATTTTTCTCTTTCACTGTTTTTTTACCGTTTTTAATTTGGTAAACTTTTTCAGTTGGTATCAGAATCTGGGGTACGTGCTTTAGAAGTCCGGCCCTTTCCAATTCCGACTCCATTTGTGCCTTTACCTTCTTTTCTTGTCCGGTAACTGCGCGTACTACATACCATTTAAATTGATCCTGTGACATTGCGTTTATCATTTAATTATTGAAACAGTTGGTAGAAAAAGCCCAATACAGAACTCCCAGCGATATCAACCACATAAATAAGCAGTGCTATTAACATGGAAGCAATCATTACAATAATGGTGCTTTCTTGAAGCTCACCCCAAGTAGGCCAACTCACTTTGTTCACCAACTCGTCATACGACTCCTTAAAATAGGCTGATACTTTATTCATAGCTCTTTATCATCAATAAATATTGGCACGGACACAAGGATTCGAACCCTGATCAAAGGTTTTGGAGACCTCTATTCTACCATTGAACTATGTCCGTATATTCCGTCTTTCCGGGAGTCAATCCATTTCATAGTAATGGCGAATAATTGGTGGATACCTCTATTCTACCTCCCGATTTCCGATAACTATCGGGACGGGAGAACTATGTCCGTATATTAAGACACTAAATGTTGGCTGGAAACCCAACCAACATTTAGCAGCTATTTGTATATAATTATTCTAAGATTTCAGTTACCTGACCTGCTCCTACTGTTCTACCACCTTCACGGATAGCGAAACGTAAGTTTTTCTCCATTGCGATTGGCGCAATTAGATTTACAGTAATGGTAACATTATCACCAGGCATTACCATTTCCATTCCTTCAGGTAATTGGGTTTCGCCAGTTACGTCTGTGGTACGGAAATAGAACTGTGGACGGTATTTGTTAAAGAATGGAGTGTGACGTCCACCTTCATCTTTTGATAATACGTAAATCTCAGCTTTAAACTTGGTGTGAGGAGTTACTGAACCTGGTTTGCAAATAACCATACCCCTGCGGATAGCGTCTTTGTCAATACCACGTAACAATAAACCAACGTTGTCACCTGCTTCACCGCGGTCAAGAATTTTACGGAACATCTCAACACCTGTTACAGTTGACGTTAATTTCTCAGCTCCTAAACCAATGATTTCTACTGGATCATTTGAGTTGATTACACCACGCTCAATACGGCCTGTAGCAACAGTACCACGACCAGTGATTGAGAATACGTCTTCAACCGGCATTAAGAAAGGCAATTCAGTTGCACGTGGAGGCACCGGAATGTAGGTATCTACCGCGTTCATTAATTCCATAATTTTCTCAACCCATTTGGCATCACCATTCAAACCACCCAAAGCAGATCCTTGGATAACAGGAATTTCATCACCTGGGAATTCGTATTTATTTAACAAATCACGGATTTCCATTTCAACGATTTCTAATAACTCTGCGTCATCAACCATATCCACTTTGTTCATGAATACAACGATACGAGGTACACCTACCTGACGAGCCAATAGAATGTGCTCGCGAGTTTGTGGCATAGGACCATCTGTAGAAGCTACTACAAGGATAGCACCATCCATTTGCGCGGCACCAGTAACCATGTTCTTCACGTAGTCAGCGTGACCTGGGCAGTCAACGTGTGCGTAGTGACGGTTAGCTGTAGCGTACTCAACGTGAGCGGTATTAATCGTAATACCACGTTCTTTTTCTTCTGGAGCTGAGTCGATTGAATCAAACGAACGAGCTTCTGATAAACCAGCATCAGCTAAAACTTTAGTAATAGCAGCTGTTAATGTAGTTTTACCGTGGTCAACGTGACCGATAGTACCAATATTAACGTGTGGTTTACTGCGGTCAAATTTCTCTTTTGCCATAGTTGTTTTGTTTTATTTTTAGTTTTAAGTTTTAAAATCCAAAAAGCACCTCCCTAATAGGAACTGCTTGTTTGTTGCATTTTTAAGGTATTGCAACCAACCTGCTCTGTCGGCCTGAACAACAAACTTTCGTTTGTAGTATCAACATAATCACCAACAAATGTTCGAGCTGTTGATGTCCCGATGATTATCGGGAGAACTCACGACCTCTTTCGGGAGTTTTCATCACCATCTACTTTCGAGCTGTTGATGTCCCGATGAT
>RDYC01000409.1 GCA_004293295.1 Bacteroidota bacterium | reverse complement strand
GTTTTCTTTAAAATATATTCTAACACGTGTGATAATTTTTAAAGAAAACTGCCGCCGAAAGACGGCAGTTTTGGTTTATACTAATAGATTGCTCCGATTGCTTTTGAATCAAAAGGCATTGCAATAAAGTAATGTCTGTAATTGATTAAGTTCGTTTGAGCTTCAGGATCATTCTTAGCCTCTTTAAAGTATTGCTTAGTCATTCCCGTTTTCTTAGCAATTTGACCTATCCAAAAGGCAAAAGAACCTTGACGGTCTCCCGCAGCTTTAACTGCTCCAAATGCTTTTTTAACTCCAGCACTTGTGTATAATGGGTTACCGTTATACTGGTATAATTCAAACCCAGCAATAACTGGAGCAGGCATACCTGTGTTGTAGTTAACTAATTTGTCACCGAAGTTTTTACGGTCAACTAACAAATCATTCCAGTGCGCAGTTGATAAAACTAAACGTCTTCCTTCAACTGGAACTTCAGCTGCATCTAAAGCATCTTTTAAGTTTACTAAATCGTCATAAACTAAAGAAGCTGGACCTCCTGAAACTCTAGGCGTACCCGTTGCAGCAATTACTGGAGTATTCGCAGTATGTGAAGCTGGTGCAATTGCGTGAGCCGCTTTTTGGAATTTCTTAGCATTAATAGACACCGTGTGCGATTTTGTTGCTGGATCAATAACATCGTAAGACGCTCCAATGATTTTATCATCAGAAATTGAAGTTGCCTTAGTTTGGAATTTATCTAAACTAACAACAGTTTCGTCGTCTGTGTATGCTTGAATCGCTAAAGGATAAGCAGTATTATTGATTAATACATCAGGGTTAAATGATGTACGTGGAATGTGGATAACATTCAATTCTGACGCATCTCCTGAACCCATTTCTAACACGTTTGTGTCAAGTTCTGGAATACCGTCCAACCATGGAGCTACGTTTTGAGTAGTCAAGTTTTGGCGCACTCTAGCTAACCAAACATCTGCAAAATTTGCTGGCATCTCTTCTCTTTTTAGTTAAATAATTTTTTGTACTGGTCTGGGTTGTCGTTTTTGAATGCTAACTGAGCATCAAGTGATAACTTTTGGAAGTCGTCCATTGTTTTTACATCTCCAGTTGGATTTTCGGGATTAGTAACTTTACCAGAAAAGTTTTGTTTCAATGGAATAGAACCGATAACGGTATCTAATGCAGTTTCAGAAGTTAAACCTAAGTTTACCATGTCGTCTTTTTGGTCGGCTTTGAATTGTCCGCAAGCGATTGCTAATGCAACCTTTTGTTCAATTCTAATTTTAGCCTCCGCCTCAGCTTTTTCTTTAGCTTTTTGTGCTGCTAATTCTAAAGCCGCTTTTTCTCCTTTAACTTTATCTAATTCAGTAGAAAGTGAAAGAATTTTTGATTCCACTTCTGTGGCGTCTAAACCTTCTGTCGGTTGGTCTTTAAAACCTAATGCCATTAAAGCGGCTACGCTTAAAATGATTTTTTTCATGTTATCGATTTTTAAATTTAATTCGGGATTTTTGATGCTAGGAATAACTGAAAGGCTTAGTTCTTGGACTTCTTTCTCGTCCATTGCCTTACCATCTTGATAAAAAAGCATAACCGAGTTTGCATTGGATGGAACAGGAACCACAGACACTTCAACAAGCTCACATTTGGTTAAGAAAACTTTACCGCCAATAACGGATAAGTTTTCACGGTCAAACACAATACCCATTGAACATGCCTTGATAAACCCACGCTCTACCTTGCCACCAATAATAGCTGCATCTTTATCTTCGGTGTCGAACTCAGGTAATCCAGTAAGGATTGCGCCTTCCTTTTTTACATCGTTCCATTTTCCGATAACATTCCAGTTACTGTTCCAGTGATCTGATAACATAACTGGGTTTTTCATAAATCGAGTTAAATCAATACCTTCAGTTAGGATTGAAAATCCGTAACTATTCTCTTGGTTTTCGTCGTTAAAAATGAACGCTTTTAATGGACTTGGTTTTGGCATCTTATTTCAATTATTACTTAGCTTTTTATCGCCTTTTGAGATGACAAAGTTTAGTTAGATAGATTTCTTAAAAAAACCAAAGTGCGGAACTCGAACGCTTGTGTTTGCAGTACTTACAAAGTTGTAAAGCTATTAAACGACCGTTTTTTAAAAGTGGGTATTTTTTGGAGTTTTGGGGTAAATATTAGAAGTATGGCAGTTAAAAAACAAGTAGAAAGAGACCTCGCAAAAATCTTATTTGTGAATGAAGGCGCAAACCAAAAGGAAATAGCAGCCCGATTGGATGTATCTGAAAAAACCATTGGTAAATGGGTTAAAGATGGCGAGTGGGAAAAACTTAAGGTTTCAATGTTGGTTACTAAAGACAACCAGTTAACGGCTCTTTACAGACAATTAGAAAACTTAAATACTGAGATTTCAACTAGACCTATTGTAAGGGACATTCCAACAAAATTATTAAGCCCA
>RDYC01000408.1 GCA_004293295.1 Bacteroidota bacterium | reverse complement strand
AACCAAACAACGTGTTTACAACACCGGTATGAATGATTTTATTACTAAACCCTTTAAGCAAGAAAATTTATACCAAAAAATATTTCACCACTTACCCAAGAAATAACAGCATATGACCTTTAAAAATTTTGATAAAATTAGCTTAGAAGCCATAAATAAACGCAATGCCAACACCATGAGTGAGTATATTGGTATTGAGTTTACAGCTATTGGAGAAGATTACTTAACTGCCCGAATGCCGATTGACCATAGAACGGTTCAGCCGTTGCGCATTGTTAATGGTGGGGCTTATTGTGTGCTTGCAGAAACGGTGGGGAGTTTGGCCGCCAATTTGGCTATTGACAGGGAAAAATATGTAGCCGTTGGTTTGGATATTAATGCCAACCACGTAAGAAGTGCGCATGAAGGAAACGGCTATGTTTACGGCACTGCAAAGCCCATTCATATCGGCAAAACCACACAAGTTTGGGAAATACGTATAACCGATGAACGCGGCAAACTAAATTGCATTAGCCGCTTAACCATGGCGGTTGTTGAATTAAAAAATAATGATAAAGGATACGAACGTCAACCAGCAATTTAGCATTGCCAAAAATCTCGGTTTAAACTTTGCTGCCATCCGCTTACCTGAGAGCGATGATGTGTATTATTTTTATGCAACACTTGCTCCTGAAATGGTTCGTGTTCAATATGCATTAACTGAACAACCCATTTTTTTGTTTTCGCCATACGGTGCAGGTAATAAAGCTTATGCCCTTAAGCCGGATGCGGTTTATAAAAATACCGATTGCCTGTTTGGAGAATTACCGAACGGAACAAAATTATTAACCCATTGGCATGAAGGAAACAATACCAGCAATTTTCAAGCGGATAAAACCTTCTTCATGAATTATGTTGATGACATTGTTGCCTGCATTAAATCGGGTAAAATGGATAAAGCTGTTGCTGCACGCTGCATTGAGGTAAATTTTACCGTGCCACAGCAGGTTGAGCAATTGTTTGTTGCTGCATGTGAAAAATACCCTAAGGCTTGTGTTTGCTTTTACAGCATTGAAGGAATTGGATCATGGTTTACTGCCACTCCTGAGCAGCTTATCAGCACCCGCAACAATACCCTGCAAACAGTTGCATTGGCAGGTACGTTACCCATTGATGCGGAAACAGAATGGACTGAGAAGGAATTGGATGAACAAGGAATGATTGAGTTTTTTATTCATAATGTGTTTACCGATAATGGATTCAAGAAGATTAATTTGAGTGAGGTGGAAACCGTAACAGCCGGTGAAGTTAAACACTTGCGAAGCACGTTTAATGTGCATTCTAACGATGTTGTTTTAACAGCCAAATTTCATCATGTTCTTGACGCATTAAACCCTACCCCTGCCGTTTGCGGTTTGCCTCAGATGGAAGCCAGCTTGTTTATATCAGCACACGAAAAACTTGAACGCAGGTTTTATAGCGGTTTTATTGGGATGCACTTGCCTAAAACCACTATTGATTTGTTTGTAAACTTACGTTGTGCTGAGCTATTTATAGATAAAGCTCTTCTTTATGTTGGCGCAGGAATAACGGCACAAAGCAATGCAGAACGCGAGTATTTGGAAACGGAAAAAAAACGCCAAACTATTCAGTCTCTTCTTCAGTTTTAGCCCTTTTTACATCAAGCCCACTCAGCACAATAACAAGTTCCCCTTTAGGTGGTTTTTGCGTATAGTAGGCTATCAATTCTTCTAAGGTTCCGTTTACGGTTTCTTCAAACATTTTACTGAGCTCTCGCGACACTGAAGCCTGCCTGTTTACACCAAAAAACTCAGCCAACTGGTTTAAACACTTTACAAGCCGATGAGGAGCCTCGTACAAAATGATGGTACGTTCCTCCTGACTTAGTTTTTTAATGCGGGTTTGCCTGCCTTTTTTATCGGGTAAAAAACCTTCGAAACAAAATTGATTAGCCGGTAACCCACTTTTTAATAATGCGGGAACAAAAGCAGTGGCACCGGGCAGACAATCCACAACAATTTGGTTGCGTAAACACTCTCGAATTAACAAAAACCCAGGATCGCTTATACCGGGGGTTCCTGCATCACTCACTAAAGCCAAGTTTTTACCACTTAATAGCATGTCAGTAAAGCGATTAAGCTCCCTATGCTCATTGTGCATGTGGTAGGGAATCAACGGTTTTTCAATGCCATAATGTTTTAATAATTTTACCGATTGGCGGGTGTCTTCGGCCAATACAGCATCCACCTCCTTTAGTAAACGCAAGGCCCTTAAGGTAATATCTTCTAAATTACCAATGGGTGTTGGAATAACATACAATTTGCCCGACATGTTTGCAATATACAATATTGCCCTATTAGGCAGACAACCAAAAAGCAGGCTCCTTTAGAATTTATTTTTTTATTTACCTGCAAACTGTAATTTAGCCCCAAAATAAAATAAGCACGACTATGAATTTTCCCGAAAACTTATTGTACACCAAAGATCATGAATGGG
>RDYC01000407.1 GCA_004293295.1 Bacteroidota bacterium | reverse complement strand
AAATGGTGGTCTTTCAGCAAGGTAGCCGAAAATTCATCTTGTGTAAAAATCAACTTGAATTTACGCAGGGTATTTTTAAATAGCTGTCCATACCATTTAAAATAAATGTGTTTTGGTCTGAAAGTGGCCGAAATTAAGTACAGCGGAATTTCTAGTGCATAAATTTGCTTAATCAGGTTAATCCAAATTTCGTATTTCACCAAAAAAACCATACTAGGAGAAAGGTGGTTTAATACCTTCTTAGCATTATTGTAAGTATCTGCGGGCAGGTAAAAAACAACATCGGCTAATGCGTAATCTTTTCGTACTTCGTACCCTGAGGGAGAGAAAAAGCTAAGGGCTATCTGAATGTCGCGCTCGAGTTTAAGCTTTTCTATTACTGGCCTGGCCTGTTCAAATTCGCCTAACGAAGCACAATGAAACCAAACTAATGGCTTTGTTGTATTGCGCTGAAAATTGGACAATATTTTCCAAGTATTAATGCGACCTGTATAGAGTTTTTTAGCTTTTGGATTGAAAAACTGCGCCAAAAAAATGGCGAAGCTATACAGGTATATTCCCAGGTTGTACAACATCAGTTAAAAATAAATTCATCATCATTGTTTTTGGTATTGATGTATCTGGGGATTATCCAACCAAAACGCAACCCCAAATAGTAATCACGATGAAGCCCCAAATCATATGCCATTTCATCGTAATTAAATTTTCTTCTGTTGTAGGTAAATGCTTGCATTAAATCAACGCCTACATAAAAGTTAATGGCTTTATTTTTACTTTGGTGTATATAGCCGATAAATTGATTGGCTGCCCATCCGCTTGAATAGCGATCGTAACCGGCTTTTTTATCTTCAGTAAGTGAGGCAATATCATTACGTGTGGTTGATAAGTTAATTTTATGCATAACTAATCCACCACCAAGTAATATCATAATTCCACTGTTTCTGTTCTTATGGCTTAATGGAAAAACATATCCTCCTTTTCCCAGTACGCTAAAACCCCTCATTCCCATTGAAAGGGTGGCAGGATAGCCGGAACCATTGCTGATGGTGCCATTGGCATTGGTTAAATTGGAAAGTATATTATTCGGTTTTAACCGACTACCGAAATAATAATTCCCATCAAACCCAAGTAAAACATTGTGTTTTGTTTTTAACATCACACCGGCACCAATACCGTTAAAGTTTTCGAATCTATTTGCAAAATCACCACTTGGAAAAACGTGGGTATATTGAAAACAGAAGTTTAAAATTTTATTGGCATCGGTTACCCAAACTTTTTTTTGGGCATAACCATTAAACGAAAGCCAAAGGCTAAAAGATAGAAGAATACCCTTTTTACAGTTGTTCATTTCACCAAAAATAACACAAATCTTTGTTTGCGTAAAGCATTAATTATATTTGTTGCTTAACTGAAGCAAACAAATTCAAGATGAAGCAAATTCAAATGGTTGATTTACAGGCGCAGCACGAAAAAATTCAACCACAGATTAATGCGGCAATACAGCAAGTTATTCAATCGGCAAAGTATATCAATGGACCGGAAGTTGGGTTATTTGCCCAAAATCTTGCTGCTTATCTTGAGGTTGACCATGTAATACCTTGTGCAAATGGAACAGATGCATTGCAAATAGCCATGATGGCTTTAAACCTTAAAGCAGGTGATGAAGTTATTCTGCCCGCATTTACTTATGTAGCCACTGCAGAGGTAATAGCCTTACTTAAATTGGTGCCGGTATTGGTAGATGTTAATGAAGATGATTTTTTAATAAATACAGATTTAATAGAAAATGCCATTACATCAAAAACAAAGGCCATTGTTCCAGTGCATTTGTTTGGCCAATGTGCCAATATGGATGCCATTATGCATATTGCAAAAAAACACGGGTTATTTGTGATTGAAGATGCCGCACAATCTATTGGTGCGAAATACACTTCGAAAACAGGCCTTGTGCAGCGCTCGGGTACAATTGGGCATATTGGTTGTACGTCTTTTTTTCCATCAAAAAACTTAGGGTGCATGGGTGATGGTGGTGCACTTTTTACCAGAGACGAGCACTTGGCTAAGCGCATTAAAATGATTGCCAACCATGGACAAACTGTACAATATCACCATGATGATATTGGGGTAAATTCCAGACTCGACACCTTACAAGCAGCAATTTTAAATATTAAGCTCACTACACTAGATGCATGTGAACAAGGTAGATTGGCCTTAGCCAACGCCTATGACAAGGCCTTTGGTGGCCATGCCAATTTAAAAATACCCAAAAGAAACCCTCAGTCAACACATGTTTTTCATCAATATACGCTTAGATGTAATGGTATTGATAGAAATGCCTTGAGGGAATTTTTGGCATCCAAAAATGTTCCAAGTATGGTGTATTACCCCATACCTTTACATGTTCAAAAAGCATATCAAAGTAGCCGTTACCCGGAAGGGAGTTTGCCAGTTACAGAAAAGCTTTGTAAGCATGTAATATCATTACCTATGAGTCCTGAAGTAACAG
>RDYC01000406.1 GCA_004293295.1 Bacteroidota bacterium | reverse complement strand
TACTCAGGCAGAGTTAGCCGAGTTTATCAATATGCTTGCAGCCCGTAAACGGGCAGCAGCAGCACAACAGGACGACAGCCCCAAAGATGAAGTGCCGGTTGATGAAGAAGAAATTGAAGAAATGCTTACCAAGCTAAAGAAAGGCATCAAAAAGAAACGCCAGTCCGAAGCCAAAGAAAAAGCAGAGCAAACAGAGTTGCCATTAGAGGAAGCTCCAGAGCCTCCAGTTGACCAAGACGAGTATTCAAAACCTTCTGTTGATTTACAGAAGAAAATTGAAAAACTGAAAGAACAAACAGAGGCACAAATAGAAGACCTTACCCGAATTGAAAAGCTGAACGAGATTGTAAACGATTCAGACCCTTATACGTTTGCATGGTTCAAAGCATTGTTGGAATTAGAGTACCTGAGCAGTTCAGAGGCAAACTCACAAGGCAAGCAAATTTCAATTCAGTTCACCAAAGTAGAGAAAGAACCTGGCACTGAAAGAACATTGATTCTAAAGCATCCTAACAGGTACATACCGCAGTCCATTGAAGATATTGGAGACCTTCAAATTCGTTTGTATCAAGGTGACGAATCCAAATCAGTTACAGTAGAAGTTGTAAGTGTAAAAGAGTACACTCTAAGAGCCAAACTCAAAAAGTCGTTTGACATATCCGATATTGATTTGAGCAAAGTAAGCAGGGTAGTGATTGACGTTAAGAATCCTGTTTTCATTTTGGAAGAATTACGCAAAGCATTTTACCAATTGGACTTTGAGGATGACTTCAACTTGCAGCAGAATTTAACGGAGAGAATCAGGTTCATATTTGGTCCTCCCGGAACTGGCAAAACAACCTACTTGGCTACCGATGAAATCATTCCTTTGATGAAGAAGGAAGAAGATTTGAAAGTCCTTGTTCTTACACCTACCAATAAATCAGCAGACGTATTAACCAAGCGTATCATTGAGAAAATGGGTGATGATGAAACCTATTATCATTGGTTACTTCGATTTGGTAATACAAGCGATGCAGAATTAGAAAACAGTTCAATAGTGGTAGATAAGAACTTTGACATTAGAACAAAGCCAAAGAACACCACAATTACAACCATTGCCCGATTTGCGTATGACTATTTTCAGCCAGACGTTCAAGATGAAAGATTGCATTTGAAATTCTTGCAGTGGGATTACATTATCATTGACGAGGCTTCAATGGTTACACTGGCAAGTATCGCTTATGTGTTGTATCAAAAGCCAGAGGCATTTTTCATAATTGCAGGTGACCCTTTCCAAATTCAGCCAATTACCCAAATAGAGCAGTGGAAAGACATGAATATTTATGACATGGTACAGCTTGACAAATTTGTTGATCCTGTTACTATACCGCATCAATATGAAATTAAGAACCTGCAAAAGCAATACAGAGCCATTCCAACAATCGGCAAAGTGTTCAGCCACTTTACTTATAACGGCATATTAGAGCATCACCGTACAGAAACAGACCAAAAACCGTTGAACATTCGTGGACTTGATTTCAAAGACCTGAATATTATCAAATTTCCAGTAAGCAAATACGAGAGCATCTTTAAGCCCAATACATTGAACAAATCGAACTATCAGGTTTACTCGGCATTGTTTACCGTAGAGTTTGTTCAGCACCTATCGAAGCAGATAGAGCATAGTCATAAAGACAAATTCCGAATTGGTGTGATTTGTCCTTACAAGGCACAAGCTACTTTGGTTGAAAAACTATTGGCACAACAGCATAGTGACAGCGACAAAACGGAAGTGTTGATTGGCACGATACACGGTTTTCAAGGTGATGAATGTGATATTATCATTTCAATATTCAATCCGCCTTTCTCAATAAGCAAGCATCCGGGTATGTTCCTGAACAAGCAAAATATCCTGAATGTATCAATAAGCAGGGCAAGAGATTATCTGTTTGTCTTGATGCCTGATGATAATACCCAAGACGTTGAGAACCTTTATAAAATAAAGAAAATCGAAAGATTAATTCATAAACATGCAGGCGAAAGAGTTTCAGTTTATGATGCAGAAGTAATAGAAGAAAAAATGTTTGGCAGCAAAACCTTTGTCTATGACAATTCATTTGCAACATCTCACCAATCAGTTAACGTTTACTCTAAACCTGAAAAGAAATATGAAGTTCGTTGCGAAGAAATTGCAGTGGACGTACAAATAAAACACTAACACAAAAAACCGGAAGCAGTGCAGAATTATTTATTTAACATACTGAGTTTTGAATGGTACAAAGAAAAGAAGACCATTTATTTCAGCTTAAATGAAGCTGCACGTACAAAGCGTATTTACAAGACAGCTTTTCCTGAACAATTGAAGGAGGTATTTCCTGAGATTAAAGCAGGTACGATTGATTTTGTTTATACAAGTTTCGGCTATCCGCAAGATGGTTTCACTCCTGTCGAAATTGATTTAAAGACAACCAACTTCGATTTTGTTAAGTACTATTACCGAGATACCCTTCGGTACTATTTCAGAACAAAG
>RDYC01000405.1 GCA_004293295.1 Bacteroidota bacterium | reverse complement strand
GTACAGTTTCTCAAACTGCAACCGCACCGTTTCATCATCAAAATTTAACCTGCGGATGTTAATGTATTGCGAAATATCCAGCAACCTATTGGTAATGGATTGCGAGTGGCTCACATCCAAAATGGTATTAAGCGGAGTAATGTAGTAATCAATCCAAAAACTAGCCTTGCGCACCTTTTCGCGGTAATCAATTTTATCCACGTTTGATTTCAATTCTTTGGTTTCGCTAATTAACCGAATGGTATTTTTTTCAACCGAATCCGTAAAATCGCGCACCTCATTATTTAAATCGCTTATACGTTGCAATAAAATATTGCGGTCTTTGCTAATGCCCTCTTTAATCTTTTTAAACAAGCTGGTAATGGAGTGCTCATACTTCTCAATGGTTTCAGGAAGCAGGGGCTTAAACTCACTTAAAATAAACTCCAACAGTTTAAAGTAAATAGGTCTTATCTCATAATCATCCGCTATCTTTTTAAAAAACTTGTATTCAATCAGTTTATTTAAAATTTCGCTTTCTTGCTCAGCCAGTATGGCATTCAGCACCTCCTTTTTTACAATACCATCCTTAAGCTGTACATCAAACAACTCCTTGATGGTATCAAAGTAAGTAGAAAGAAAATTTAATATGGTTTTTGGTTCAGCTCTCATAAACTACACCTCCAACTTTAACGTATTGTCCAGTACCTCACCATAAGCCGCATTGGTTTTTTCGTTGATGTTAATTTTACCTGCACTGCGGAAAATGAAGTAGTACTTACCAAAGCCCGGCACAGCATCCGGTGCCGCAAAAATTGGGATGAAGAAATGCTCCTTGCAAAAACGCACCAACTCTGGTCGGTTTTGTTTGTCAATGGTGGCCACCTCATCAATAAACAATGCAATGCGGTTTTCATGATCGGCAAGCGCGAGGCGGTTAATAATGTTCATCACAATCACCAAACGAATCATCTTATCCGTTCCATCACTCTCAATTTGTTGGCTCAAATCCACTTGTTTGGTACTGCCTTTTCTGCTCAAATGCAAGGTAATGTCAAACAAATCATCAAACTCAATTTTTTGTCCTGTTTCCAGATAATGGTCAAGCACCTTTAAGTTCTCACTGTTATCAAATTCAAACATCAACTGCCCACTAATTTGCTGAATTTGGGAAATTTTACGCACCTCATCCACCAAACGTTTGTTGTCCACCAATTCAATGGTTAACGATTCAATATCCGAAATGCGTGTTTGCGATAACTTGGTATTAAATTTATTGTACAAAAACTCTTTAAACTCTTCGTAGCGTTTTAACAAGGTATAAGCCGGGTTGGCAAACTGGGTGGAGATACTCTCCAATAACGATTGCACACTGCGCTCTTTGTCCTCAATTAAAGCCACCTCTTCCTCAACGTAAGCAATAAAATCATTCTCATCGGCAAAAGTGCTTTGGAGCTTTTCACGCAATTTTTCAAACAAATGATCCTTGTCTGATTTTAGCGTAATGCGATCTTGCCAGTTCAGTTTTATTTTATTGTACAATTGGTCCAAACTTTCGCTGGTTTCGAACTCTTCGCCCACAAGTCCGAGTTCATCAATTTCATGTTTCATTTCTATCAGGCGGTTAATCCTTTCCTGACGTTTTTGTTTTTCATCCAACAAATCGCGTAACTCATTGCTTTTGCGGGCAATGGTTTTGGCAATTTGTTTTTGCTCCGTTTCGTACTTTTCTTTCTCCGCCATCAAATCATTCACATCACCTTTTAAACGCTCCAATGCCTTTACCAACGATGGCTTGGCCTTAATGCGCACCAGTTTTATTTTAATGGCATCAATTTGCTCACCAATTTTTTTCAATTCAGCCAAAGAAGATTCCATGTCTTTCACCACCTTCAATAAACTTTCCTGTTGGATTTTATCTTCTTTTAAAGCAGCCAACTCTTCTTTTAACTCATCTACATTCTTAAAATCTTTAATGGCTATATTTTTAGAAATATCAATTTGTCCATCAAAAATATTCAGTGTTTGGGTAATCTTGTGAATTTGCTTCAACACCTGATCGCCCGGTAAACTGCTTACCTGCTCACTCAAAATAGAGTTTAACAACTTGCGGTTTTCTACCGAGCCGGATATTTTATTAATTAACAGGTTGCTGTAATTTTTAACCTGCATTTCCACACGACCAATTTGGTCGCTAATGCGCACATGGCTGTGCTAGTTAGTAAGAGTAAGAGTCTGTACCGTGTATCCTAGAGTACCTTAAAATTTTATATTTTGAATATGTAATTTGTTTTATTGTTGTTTGTGTATTTATATGTTTATATCTTCTAAAAGATGAAAAAAATTGTCTGTTGCTAGTAAGCCTTTTCAGCATAGGTACGAAAATTAGAGGTAACTTAGCCTATTTTATTAGTAGCAAAACACCGGTAATAAGAAATTTAGTGTAAAGAAAATTCATTCAAGGCATTTTTATATCATCGAAAATTGATTTTTCTTGTTGCAAGAGTTTTTTTTAATTTTCTGTTGTTAAACTTGTAAAGCAAAAAATAAAAATTGTTTT
>RDYC01000404.1 GCA_004293295.1 Bacteroidota bacterium | reverse complement strand
TAATTTAAGGTAAATATCAGTATTGGTTAAAAGAGAGATAATCGCTTTTTATGTTACCCAATAAAAATGAAAACTGATTTGCCACTAATTGGGTTATGGTTTGATATAAGGTTATTGCTGTTTTTCTGCTAAACTTCATGAGTTTTTTTAGGTTATAGGCAATTGCACTCATCATTACGTTTACTTTCCTTTTCTAGCGAGCGGTTGCTGCGGATACCATTAACGTAGCCATAAAAGTATTGGTCCTTTAGCTTTATTTAAATAGTTTTACCATGCGGTGTGTGGATGTGTTTTTTCACACGCTGACGTTAGGGGTCATTGTAAAATACGGCACTGCAAAACCAAAACGACAGTAATAATTGAATAATATGGAACATTCCAAAAACGAAAACGACAAAATACTTCTCAAAGCAGGAGAAGGTAGAATTTATAACTGCGGGACAATGACTGCTGTTTTTAAGGCTGACGAAAATGAAACAGTAAATAAATACAGTATTTCTGAATGGTGGCTTGAACCAAACTCAGGTGGACCTGGTGCACATCAACACGAAGAAAATGACGAGATTTTTTACGGTATTGAAGGCACAACATCAATACTTGTTGGTGGAAAATGGTTTGAAATTAGCAAGGGTGATTTTCTCAGAATACCTGCAAAGACAATTCACGATTTTGCAAACAATACCAATGAGAAGTGTGGGGTTCTTAACTTTTTTATCCCGGGTGGTTTCGAGAGAAATATGCCATCAATCGTAAAATGGTTCGAAAACAATAAATGACTAAAGTAAATATAGATAGAAAACAACGAACCACTAACGTCAGTTTGGCAATATAGCGGCTGAAGTGCTTCTATGAAACATTTTTACAAGGTTCAACGGCAGTAATTCTATTGAACTTTTGTGCTAAAATCTTCTTAGTTCCAGCTAACATCCTGTTAGTGGGAACCAAACTCCGCTCACGCGTGTTTCACCTTCGGCAATATCCAAACCGTAATACACATCCAATTTTATCACCCCTCAAAAACTATGGAAAACAAATTGGCTAAATACGAAAAATTCTCCTTAGGTAGCATTTTAAAACTAATCTCAGTTCCCGCTAACATCCTGTTAGTGGGAACCATACTCCGCTCACGCGTATTTCACCTTCAGCAATATCCAAACCGTAATACACAACTAATTTTATCACCCCTCAAAAACTATGGAAAACAAATTGGCTAAATACGAAAAATTCTCCTTAGGTAGCATTTTTAAAACTAATCGCCTTTGTTTTATTAAACTCAACAATAAGCAGCTTGGTAAACAGAAATGATGATAGTATAAAAAATAAATCTACTCCTATCCACCCATTTTTTTTTTGTAAATTAGATAGAAAAGTAAGGTGGTGATTAATTGGTGGTGGTGAACAAATGCTAAAAACATCAGGCCGTCTAACTCAGGGAGGTATATTCCAGTCCGGTCTTTATCCGTTTACTTTTGTTACAAATTGGGATTGTTTACTACCTATCGTGAGTAGTTTAGGGTATAAAAATGCAAGTAACCAATAAATGAATATTCGAAAGACACAAATAGATCATTTTACCTATTCAATTAGAGAAAACCACTAAATGTTTGCCTACCAGTTATCTATTTTAATCGCAATTTTAGTTTACATCACCTATATTGGACTTTATTTCAACATAAGCCATGCTCAGTTTTTGGGAACACAACTCATTTATACACTATGATTATATAGTGATTGGCGGAGGCATTACCGGCCTTAGTACGGCCTGTGCGTTGAAAGAAAAAAATCCGAAAGCACACATTTTATTATTGGAGAAAGGAGTGTTGCCTAGCGGAGCCAGCACCAAAAATGCAGGATTTGCTTGCATTGGTTCCTACACCGAAAAATGGGCCGATTACCAACGCTTAGGTGAATCGGCATTTTTAAAACTAATTGAAGACCGTTGGTTGGGTTTGTACTTGTTGCGTAAGCGTTTGGGAGATGAACACATTGACTTTATTAACCACGGTGGATTTGAATTATTGTTAAATGAAAGAGCGTTTGTTGAAGAACAAATTCAAACACTGAACAACTTGTTGTTGCCACTGTTTAAAAAGCAAGTATTTTATGTTACTCCTCAGTTTATCCCTCAGTTTGGATTTAATGCCGACATGGTGCATCAATTGGTATTTAACCCATTTGAAGGCCAAATAAATTCCGGTAAAATGATGAATACCTTGTTAAACTATGCCGGCATTTTACAGATTAGGGTAATTACCGGAGCAAACGTAACCAACATTACCCCCGTTGGCAATGGTGTTGAGGTGCATTGCACACAAGCAACTGAAAGCATTACTTTTAAAGCAGATCAAACAGCCATTTGTACCAATGCATTTACCAACCAGTTTTTACCTAACGAAGAGATTACTCCCGGCCGAGGACAGGTGTTGTGTACCTCTCCGATTACTGACCTTAAATTTAAAGGTATTTTTCAATTTGACGAAGGTTATTATTATTTTAGAAACTTAGGAAACAGGGTGATTTTTGGTGGGGGCCGTAACATGGATGTGGCAGCAGAAACCAC
>RDYC01000403.1 GCA_004293295.1 Bacteroidota bacterium | reverse complement strand
TTGAAAGCCGACAAGGATGTTGACGTTGTTGAGTGGTCTGTTTGGCCAAACCCAACCGATAATGAGGTTTATATCAAAGCAAACAATGCAGAACAATTTACTTATGAATTATACAACACCACCGGTAACTTGGTGATAAAATCCAGTATTTTAGCAACTGAGGCAAAGTTAGATTTGTCAAATACAGAGCATGGAATTTATTACCTTAAGCTGACTACAACAACAGGAACAAGTTACCATAAAGTGGTTAAGCAATAAGCACTAAACTAACTGTAAAAATGGCAAAAGGCTGCTTCAATAAATTGAAGCAGCCTTTTGATTTATTGCCAACAGAATTTTTCTTATAAATTTATGGAAACAAAGCAATAAATCGGTGTTATCCTTCTGGTTAACAGGTTAAACAAAGTAGATTTTACCAGTAATTTAATGTGTTTGGTTTTACATCACTTCTTAATTTGATGGTTTTAAACAGCCATAAACTCCTCAATATATCCTACTATTTGCTTCGCATATTTACCATAAACCATGGTGTGGTGATTTGCCTCAACATATTCTACGGTGCAGTTTTTCATGCTTGCCACTGCCTTTTCTGCCAGGTATCCCGGCAAAATGGGTTCATTTAAGTTGTAGTTTTCTGATGCACAAATCAATAAGGCTGCTTGTTTGAGGCCTCTAAAATATTTAGACAGGGGAGAAATACCCACATCAAACGCGACCTGCATAATCTGAGCCAAATCTGGTCGAGGAGATACGGTTCCATCAGGATATTCTTGAATGTCTGCCTCAAAATAGGCTAGCATATCATCATCCCAAAAGTTGATGTAAGGAGCTTTTTTAATGGTGTCTAAATACTCGGCTTTGTTTGTATATATTTTATCCAAACGACTTAAGGCTGTTTGAAGCATTTCGGGAGCTTTTTTGTTCATTTCAGGTGCTGCATCAAGCATCACCACTTTATTAAAAGTTTTAGGGTAAAAATAACACAAAAAAGAGGAGAGCAATCCACCATAAGAATGGCCAACAAGCGTTACATCATGTAACTTTAAGCGTCTAACCAATTCAATAATATCTAAAGCGTGAATTTTAATTGAATACCCAAAAACAGGCTTATCACTAAGGCCACGTCCTCGTAAATCAACTGCAATCAAATCAAAGTTTTTGTATAAGCCATGACTTACCAACCCTTCAAAAGCTTTGCTGTTCGCGGTAAGTCCATGAAGTAGCAATAAAACAGGTTTCCCCGGGTTTTCATAACGGATGTAATGAAGGTTGATGCCATGCCCATGAACAAAATGGCTGGTAGGTATTGGTCTTTGATAAGCACTCATTTTCTCTGACATAATTCAACTAAACAAGAAGTGAAATAAATATTATTGAGCAGTCCAGCCTCCTTCAACAGGTAATGCAATGCCTGTGATGGTGGTGTTTTCATCAGCAGCCAAAAAGGCAACGCTGTTTGCAATTAATTCAATAGGAATAAACGATTTAATGGCCTGTTTGGCTAGCATTACTTTTTCTATCACCTCCTCACGGCTAAGGCTATGCGCCTTCATTTGGTCGCCAATTTGGTTGGTGCTCCTTCTAAAGCGGTGGTTTTGGTAAAACCAATAATGCCATGTTTGCTCGCTACATAAGCCGATTTAAATTCGGAAGCTACTAAACCATGCGCTGAGGCAATATTGATGATACGGCCAAACTGTTGCTTTTGCATGTGCGGCCATACTGCTTTGGTAAGTAGGAAAGGTGCAGTTAAATTAATGCCAATAATAGCATTCCATTTTTCTAATGGAAAATCTTGAACTGGTGATACAAATTGGATTCCCGCATTATTCACCAAAATATCAACGCTACCAAATTTTGCAACAGCCTGTGCAACCATATCTGTTATTTGTTCCGGAACAAGCACATTGCAAGGATGAAATAAATAATCAATACCGAACTCCGCAGCGGTTTCTGCGGCAATGGTTGGACCATTTGCCTCTAAGCCATTAAATACAATATTGTGGCCCTTGGCGGCAAAGGTTTTGGCTATGGCTAAGCCAATGCCACTAGTACTACCGGTAATTAAAACGGTTCTTTTTGTTATCATATCAAAAATTAATAAAACAAATATTTAGTAAAAAGGTTGTAGCAGTGTGTTATTATTTAGCTTTTGCAATAATGGATGTTATGCTTCAAAAGAATAACATGCATATAAATAGATGATTGCATAATAAAGTACGCAAATAGGTTTACCTTTTATTCCCTAATTTATTAAAATAAGCCTTACTCTTTTCCTTGTAATAAGGCTGCATTTCGGCAGGGATGGTTTCTAACAATTCTTTTTCCTTATTTTTTTGTTGAATGTATAAGTCAAATTGCGGGGGAGAGGCTTTAGGTCTTTCCTTGGCTTGTTCAGCTTCGCGTTTTTCTTCTTGTTCTTGCTTGCGTTCCGCTTTTTCGCTTTCCAACAAACGGGTTAAAATTTCCTGTTGCCTCATCAGCATTTCGGAGGTGAGTTGTTTGTTAAACAATTCTTTTTCCGTTTTCTCCATCATTTGTTTCATCTCTTCCAACAACTTACTTCCCCCCAAACCTTCTTTTTGTTTGGCATCCATTTGCTGCATCATTTTTTGCATCTGCTGCCTAATGGCCATTTGTTGTGCCGCCATTCTTGCAAAACCTTCACTGCTCATGCCTCCCGGCAATTGCCCTCCTTGCTGTTGCCCTCCTTGCTGTTGCCCTCCGGGTTTCTGCCCTCCGGGTTTTTGTCCCCCCTGATCTTGCGGTTTACCCTGATCGCCTTGTTTATTCATGCCTTCACGAAGTTGCTTATTCAACTCTTCCTGCATCTTTTTAATCTGACTCATGGTTAAAGGTTTTCCGTTTCCTTTGCCTTGCCCAGGCTTTGGCTTACCTTTCCCTTTGCCACTTTTTTTACTCTGCGCCTGCTGGTTTTGTTGTTGCATCTGGTTCAATACTTCACTTAACATCACAGCCAAATTATTGGCGTGGGTCATGGTGTATTGCTGGCGGGTGCGTATCTCCATAAAATTACGCTGGGCGTAGGCAGATATGCTTTTGTCCAGGTTGTCATTCAGTTTGGTAACTTCACGGTTAATAAAAGAACTGATTTCGGGAACACGTTTGCTTAACGCCAACAGGCTGTCTTCAATTATTTTCGCATTATCACGTGTTACTTTCTGTTTTTTTGCCAATTCAACGTACTCAGGGCTGTAACCGGTAATCTTTTTCATCCCATCAATTAAGGTTTCCTGGTCTTTACTTAATTGAATGGTGTTTTCCAAAATCTCACGCAATGCCTCTGCATCTTCCTCTTGCTGTTCTTTTTCTTCCTCCTCTTGCTTTTCCTTTATTTTGTCAGCCATTTTTTGCATTTCTTCGGCCGCATTTTCCTGATTTTCAGATGCCTTTTTGTTCTGTTTTTTGTCTAAATTTTCACCGGCTTGTTGTTGTTGTTCTGAAACCTTTTCCTCTTGTTGTTTGGTGTTCTCAAGCTCTTTGGGTTCTTCAAGTTCTTTGTTGGTTTTTTCAATGTCCCTTAATTGTTTCTGGGCATCTTTAAATTCCTCATTTAACTTTTGTTGCTCCTGTTTCAATTGTTCTTGCTGCTGCTGCTTTTCTTCTTTATTCAAGCTTTTGTTGTTTTCTAGCTGTTCGGTTTTTCTGGCCAATTCTTTTTGTTTCTCGGCTGTTTTTTGAAGCTGCTCGGTAACATCGGTAAGCTTTTTATCCAATTCTAACTGTTTAAACTGCTCAAGCATTCTATCCAGTTCCTTCTCTACATCCTTATTATTAAGCTGCATCTTTTCCATCTCTTGCTTAACGGCATCTTTATTTTGCTGTTGCAACATTTTTTCCAAATCCTTGAGCAACTTTTTCATTTCGTCACTCATCAACTCGTTAAACATCTTCTCCAATTGTTGTTGTTTCTCTAACAACTCAGGATTTAATTCTTTGTATTCATTTTCCTTTTGGTTCTTTTTCTCCAATTGTTTTTTAACATCTTCTAATTTCTCATTAAGTTCCTTCTGACGTTTTAACAATTCCTCTGCTTTCTTTTTCTCTTCCCAAGTTAATTCCCTTTTTTCCAACATTTTTAACTGCAAATCTTTCAGTTCTTTTTGCAGTTTTTTA
>RDYC01000402.1 GCA_004293295.1 Bacteroidota bacterium | reverse complement strand
CTACATTAACCGAAAAAGACCTGGCTCGTTTTACCAATTCAGGAGACCGTGCCTTTGCCGTTAATGAGCTAAAATTAAGAAACTTAAGGGTGATGCGCGAATTCAGAAAACACTATACATTTACACCTGTGTTCTTTTTCTTTGATACAGAAGTAGATAAGGTTATTGCCAATGCGTTTGACGGAGTTTTTCTGAACGACAATATGGAGCCGGATAATTCCATCAAATTGGAGAACCCCGCTAACTTTTTTGTAGCGAGCTTTTGTAATGATTTATCAAATTACACCCAACGCATCAGTTATGGATTGTTTGTTTATGATGATAAAATGATTCAATTGGAAAAGCCCTTCAATGTTCCGGGGCAGGTTTTTGGTTTATATACTTCCGGTGACCCGGTGAATTATTTTAGAACTAAAAGGCAAAGTTACATTAACATGCCATTTGAGAAGATGATTAAAAAGTTTAGCGCACGGATGACAAGATATGCGGAGTTTGAGTAAATCTTACTTCTTATAAAAGGCTTTCGCAATCAATGTTAATTCCGTATACCATGCCTCTCCATATTTGCGAATTAAGGCTTCTTTTAAAAAGGCATATACAGGCATTTTATGTTTTTCGCCTAGCTCGCAAGCGGGTTTGCACACCTCCCAACGGTGGTAGTTTAAAGCTTCATAATCCCCAACTGAGCTTATTCTAATCGGATACAAATGGCAAGAAATTGGTTTTTGAAAAGTGGTAGCACCTGCTTTAAACGCTTTTTCAATTCCACAAGCTAACACACCCTGCTCATAAATAGCAAAGCTGCACTCGCCTGTTTCACGACAAGTGGTCACTACATCACCATCTTTATCCCTTTCGGAAATCCCACGTTGCTCTATTACCGCTAATCCTTCGGATGTTAAGTAAGGCTTAATGCTTTCAATCTCTTGTTCTAATCGCTCAACTTCTTCTGGCAATAAAGGAGCACCGGCATCACCTTCAACACAGCATGCCCCTTTGCATGCGCTTAAATCGCAAATAAAATGCTTATCAAATAAGTCTTCGGATAGAATGGTTTGTTCGTGTATAAGCATGGATTAAATAACACAAAAACGGCCGAGTAAATTACTCAGCCGTTTCAAAAATATGTTTTTACAGTTAGTTTTCCTCGTTTGCAGCAGGGGTTTCTGTAGCTTCTTCAGTAGTAGCAGCAGTTTCTTTCTTAGCTGCCGGTTTACGTCCCCTACGGGTAGTTTTCTTGGCAGCTCCTTTGCTGGCTTTTTCAGCAAGCATAGCCTCGTTAAAGTCAACCAATTCAATAATACTCATTTCAGCATTATCTCCTTTGCGGTTTACCAACTTTAAAATTCTGGTATATCCACCCGGACGTTCACCAACCTTTTGTGCAACAGGTCCGAAAAGTTCTTTTACTACTTCTTTGCTTTTTAAGTAACTAAATACTACCCTACGCGAATGCGTGTTATCATCTTTTGATTTACTGATAATAGGCTCAACGTACTTTCTTAAAGCTTTTGCTTTGGCAAGGGTGGTTGTAATACGCTTGTGCAATATTAACGACCCAGCCATGTTAGAAAGCATTGACTTACGATGCGGGGTTGTTCTTCCTAAATGATTATGTGTTTTACCGTGTCTCATCTCTATTTAATTTTACCAATGGTTAGTTATAAGCTTACCAATGATTTTGTTAACTATCTTATTCTTCGTTACCTAAATACTTAGCTACGTCCATTCCAAATACCAATCCCTTTTCTCTGGCTAACTCTTCCAACTCAGAAAGTGATTTTTTACCAAAGTTGCGGAATTTCAATAAATCAGCAATATCGTAACCAACCAAATCTCCTAACGTTTTGATATCAGCAGCTTTTAAGCAATTGTATGCGCGCACTGAAAGGTCAAGGTCTGATAAAGGAGTTTTTAGTATTTTGCGGATGTGCAATACATTTTCATCAACTTCCTGAGGTGCCTCTTTTACCTGGGTATCCATGGTAATTAAGTCGTCAGAGAATAGCATGAAGTGTTGTATTAAAATCTTGGCTGCTTCTTTCAAAGCATCTTCCGGGTGAATTGAACCATCAGTTGCAATTTCAACCAATAGTTTTTCGTAATCCGTTTTTTGTTCAACCCTAAAATCTTCAACACTGTATTTTACGTTTTTAATTGGCGTAAAAATGGCATCAATTGGAATTAAACCAATAGTAGCATCTTTAGGTTTATTTTCTTCAGCAGGAACATAGCCTCTGCCTTTTTCAACCGTAATTTCCAATTCAAGGTGAACGGAAGGCTCCATTCTGCAGATTACCAAATCAGGATTTAAAATCTTGAATGTATTGGTGTGTTTGCTAATTTCACCGGCAGTAAATGTTTCAGCGCCTTTTACGTTAATAAAAATCTTCTCGCTGTCAATTCCGTCTATAATACGCTTAAAACGAACTTGTTTTAAGTTAAGTACTATCTCAACCACATCCTCAATAACACCTTTTAAAGTAGAAAACTCATGATCAGCTCCGGTAATTTTTACCGAAGTGATGGCAAAACCTTCTAAAGATGATAGCAAAATACGTCTTAAAGCGTTACCTA
>RDYC01000401.1 GCA_004293295.1 Bacteroidota bacterium | reverse complement strand
AACCGATGCTTTTAATCCTTCTTTGATTTCTCCAAAACTATTCAGGATTCCTTTAAAATCAATTGGGCTATAATTTTCATTTAGGGTAGATTTACTAGGAATAAAAAATGCTGGAATAGCAGCTAAAGCAGCACACCCAACGGCAACATATACTGACAATGTTCTGACCGCAACTTCAGTAGAGGGAAACAATGATTTATCAGCCATAATTACCCAAAACCAAGGAGCAATCACCCAGGCTAATTGACCAATGAGTTGAGAAGTGGCCATGATGTTTGTTCGCTCATGAAAATCATCACTCATTTCATAACCCATGGCTACGTATGGAATACTAAATATGGTAAGACCAGAATAAAAAATTAATGAAATACCCAGAAAGTATATAAAGTTATAAATCACGCTATCTTCAATATACAGTTGCCACATTAAGGCGAAGGAAATTCCTAAAACAATGGCTCCAATTAATACATACTGTCTTCTTCTTCCCCATTTTGATTTAGTATTATCACTTACATAACCCATAACGAGATCAAACAACGCGTCATAAAACTTTGGAATAAAATAAGTCAATCCAAGTAGTAACCCGCTAAAACCAAGTTTTTCTACCAGTACAATGGTAAAAATTCCAATCATTGCGGGAAACATTTGATTGGCAAGCATTCCAAGTCCAAAAGCAACTTTTTGCCCCATTGGTACTTTTAGTGTTGAATGTTGATTGGACATAAGTATGATATTTATTGTTTAATAACGATTGTTTGTAATGCTTTTGAATCTATGGTGATCTTTTTTACTTCGCCTTTGATGTTGATGGATACATTGTATTTTTTTTCAGTAGGATTAAATAAAGCAACCACAATACTGCCATCAGGGTTTTGAACAGCGGTGGTCATTACTTCTTGGTGATTAATTTCGCAACCAATTTTTACGGCCCCCGGACGCATAAATTTACTAAAATGCGCCATTACATAGTATAATGGCGTAAAGTAAACCTCGTCTTTTACCGGATCAACAATTACTGGTGCTACACACCAATTTTTAAACCAATTGGGCCCACCTTGTGTGTCTAGTACCATGTTCCAATCAATCCACCCATGCACATAATTATTCAAGCACCCGATGATGTCTGTAGCGTACCTGTTTACAGGTGCATATTTGGGATGCAACGGTTTATCCTTTTCACTCGCCCAATCCCAGCCCCAATCAGTGGCTTCTTTTTTCCAGTACCAGGCATCATCACGCCATTTCGGAACTTCAGAATCTACGCAACCTTCGGTTTCTATCAAATACTTATTAGGTGCTTTTTTGTGCGCATATTGCAAAGCATCAGGAAAATAATCAAATGTGCTCTCGTACCAGTGTATGGCTGTTCCTGCAAAATATTTCGATGATTTTTCATCCCTGTACATTTCATCTACCCACTCCTTTAAGCCAGCGCGGTTTTGGTCATAACCAAAAATATTGACTGCTCCCCAACCATCCTTTTCTAATTTAGGCCCTAAATAATCCTGCACAAAATCAGTCATTTCTTTGGGCGAAAACAAGGTGCTTTCCCAATTATTTCCATTTCCGTGTGGTTCATTAATTACTGTTACCCCCCAAATATTAATGCCTTCATTTTTATAAGCAGATAGGTATTTAGAAAAGTACAACGCAAAAGCATCATGGTAAGCAGGCAATAATTTACCACCAACAAAATTCTTGTTGTCTTTCATCCAAGGTGGAGCCGTCCAAGGAGAAGCGATAATATTAAACCCTTCTTTTGAAATTTTTTGCGCATCCAAAATCATGGGGATTAAATCTTCTTTATCATCTTCAATGGTAAAATGTTTCAACTCTAAATCATTCTCCACTTTGGCGTAGGTGTAATTGCTTAAAGAAAAATCACATGATGCAATATGCGTGCGAGTTAATGAATAGTTTGCGCCTTCTTGGCTAAAATACGCATCCAATATTTTTTTTCTGTTTTCAGGACTTACTTTGTTTAATAAAAACGCAGACGCCTCGGTGAAGGACCCGCCAAATCCGGTGATTTTCTGAAATTTCTCCTCAGGATTAACGGTTATGGTTAATGCTTGATCAGCCGCTTCGAAATGCTTAATCAAGGTTAATGCATTTCCTCGTTCAGAGGTTTCATACACATCAATAGTCATTTTTCCAGTATTATTACATTGAACAAAAACAGCACAAGTCATCACGAGCAGAAAAGTTTTTACGGAAAATAAATGCTGTTTCATATGTCGTTTCATTTCATGTTTTCAGTTTTAGGTAGTTCAACCATTTTTAGCAAATCTTCTTTTCTACCCTTATAAGTTTTTTCAATTGAGTTGCCATCTCTTTTTAAGTGCTTAAATACCCCTTGATCCACTTTTTCCCACAGTGCATACTTGGCTTTACCATCAATGGTAAATAGCCCGAAATGATTTTCAGAGCCATTGGGATTGCCCGCATCTTTCCAGTGTTCATCAAACGCTTCGAAATAAAAACAGGTAATTTTTTCTTGGTTTGTCCATTCCCTCATCAATTGGTAGTACTTTGCTGATTTGTATTCATCGCAAGCCTTTGATCCCTCTTTACCATAAAAGCCGTCAGATTGCGTGGC
>RDYC01000185.1 GCA_004293295.1 Bacteroidota bacterium | reverse complement strand
GGTAATGGCCTTACTAAGTATGGCCATGTTTCCACTTGTTATGCCTTTTACGTAATCAGGTATAGTAAGCTGCCGCATATAACTTATGCTTGATGTTTATTGATAAGCTTATGCAAAATATCTTGTGCTGCGCTTGTAATGATTGTTCCCGGACCAAATATAGCACTTACTCCCGCCTCCAATAAAAACGGATAATCTTGTTGCGGGATAACCCCACCTGCTATTACCATAATATCTTCGCGGCCATATTTTTTTAGTTCTGCAATAACCTGAGGCACCAACGTTTTATGTCCGGCTGCAAGGCTTGACACTCCTAATATATGTACATCATTTTCTACCGCTTGTTTGGCTGCTTCAAAAGGCGTTTGAAACAACGGGCCAATATCTACATCAAAACCCATATCTGCAAAACTGGTTGAGATAACTTTTGCACCTCTATCATGGCCATCTTGTCCCATTTTTGCAATCATAATCCGTGGTCTTCTGCCTTCCAATGCAGCAAACTGGTTAGCCAGTTTGCGGGCTTCTTCAAAGTTTTTATCCATAGCTATTTCTGATGAGTAAACACCACCCACTGAACGTATGGTGGCTTGATACCTGCCATAAACGGCCTCGCAAGCCAACGATATTTCTCCCAAAGTAGTCCTCACACGTGCTGCTTCCACCGCCAAGGCCAATAAGTTTCCTTTTCCCGATTTGCATGCTTCAGTAATGGCATTCAGTTTTTGTTGCACCTCTTCTGCATTTCTTTCCGCCTTTAATTGGTTTAACCGTTCAATTTGCGAAAGCCGCACCTTGGTATTATCTATTTCAAGGGTTTCTATTAGGGTTTGTTTTTCGCTTTTGTAGGCATTAACACCTACAATAATATCCTTTCCACTATCAATGCGGGCTTGTTTTTTTGCCGCGGCTTCTTCAATGCGCATTTTAGGCAAACCTGTTTCAATGGCTTTTGCCATGCCGCCCAATGCTTCTACTTCTTCAATTAATTGCCAAGCCTTATGCACCAATTCATGGGTAAGGGTTTCTACATGTAAAGAGCCTCCCCAGGGGTCAACTGTTTTACATAGGTTATGTTCTAATTGCAACCCAAGTTGGGTATTTCTTGCTATACGTGCTGAAAAATCCGTTGGTAAAGCAATGGCTTCGTCTAAAGCATTGGTATGTAAGCTTTGGGTATGACCCAATACCGCTGCCATGGCTTCAATATTGGTTCGCGCAATATTGTTAAATGGATCTTGCTCTGTTAAACTCCAACCTGATGTTTGGCAATGAGTACGTAACGCTAACGATTTATCGCTTTTGGGATTAAACTGTTTTACAATTTTAGCCCATAATAACCTTGCTGCACGCATTTTGGCAATCTCCATAAAATGGTTCATACCAATTGCCCAGAAAAAAGATAACCGCGGAGCAAAGCTATCAATATCTAAACCCGCCTTAATCCCTGTTCTTAAATACTCTAAACCATCAGCAAGGGTATACGCCAATTCAATATCAGCTGTGGCTCCGGCCTCTTGCATGTGGTAGCCCGAAATGCTTATGGAATTAAACTTAGGCATGTGTTTGGAGGTATATTCAAAAATATCGGCAACAATTTTCATGGAGGGCTCAGGAGGATAAATATAGGTATTGCGTACCATAAACTCCTTCAATATATCATTTTGTATGGTGCCGCTTAATTGTTCAAGCGAAACACCTTGTTCTTCTGCTGCCACAATATAGAATGCCATGATGGGCAGAACAGCTCCGTTCATGGTCATAGATACCGACATTTCTCCTAAAGGAATCTCATCGAACAATACCTTCATATCCAAGATGGAATCAATTGCCACCCCTGCTTTACCAACATCACCAACCACTCTTTCATGGTCACTATCATAACCCCGATGTGTGGCTAAGTCAAAAGCCACTGATAACCCTTTTTGGCCTGCTGCCAAGTTTCTCTTATAAAATGCATTAGAATCTTCAGCAGTGGAGAATCCTGCATACTGCCTGATTGTCCATGGATTAAGTGCATACATGGTTGAGTAAGGCCCTCTTAAAAATGGAGGAATACCCGCTACAAACTCCATGTGCTCAAAATTGGCTAAGGTTGCTGCCTGATAATTGGTTTTAACCGTAATTTGTTCTGCATTGGTATAACTTCCTACTCCATCAACAAATTGAGGATAGATGGATTGATAAGGAATATCGGCAAAATTTTTCTTCATGGGTACCGGATTAACTATTTACACCTTGTTTGCTGATGCGTTGTTGTTCGTAATCGAATGATATGCGTTTGGTATGCAACTGACGAATAATGGCCGTTGTATTGGGTTCTGAATCGGCAAACATCCCTACATTTGTAGTAATCTCTTCTTTTAAATTTGGGAATTTGTTGCTGCCAACCAACACGATTTTCCCTTCATTAAATGCTTGTTGCTGTTGGGCAAAAAACACCTCAATCTGTTGTTGTATGGTTGCTTGTTGTATACTTTCCAAATAGGTTCCTTGCTTCTCTAAACCAGTAAAATTAGCCCATGCTTTTTGGGCAATTTGTTCAGTTAAATATTCGATATAATATGCCCCTGTTGAAATGTCGGCCATCTGATTGAGGTAACTTTCTTCTTTTAAAATAAGTTGAATGTTCC
>RDYC01000184.1 GCA_004293295.1 Bacteroidota bacterium | reverse complement strand
ACCATGGTTACTGTTGATTTGATCGAATTTGAGATTAAGCAAGCCGCTTCTGATTTTTGCAACACCCTTTCTGCTCTTTCTCTGTCTTTCTCCTCAGCAATAATCACGGTGGGTTCAAGGATAATTTCACTCATCATTAACTTGCCCTCCACTTGTGCCAACTTACCGATTGATTTGCAACTGAAAGCCGTGTAAGCCAGCTTTGAATTTTCAGCAATGGCTAAAAATGTTGTCATTAAACAACTGCTTACTGCTGCGGTAAACAGGTGCTCCGGAGACCATATTCCCGGCATGCCATTTGGAAACTCAGGAGGTGTTGCCACTTCAATGCAATTTTCTGATTCCTTGTTCAGTTCAGGCGAACACATCACGCCTTTGCGGAGGGTATTCCAATTTACGTTTACCTGATAAAAGTGTGGTTCCATATTAGCTTATCTTATTTTGTAGGCTCATCCAACCACCACCATTGTAAACAGCAGCAAAGCCTTTTGATTTTAACATGCTTTTAGCCGATGCACTTCTCATCCCGCTTGCGCAACAAGTAATAATCGGTTTATCTTTTGCCAATTTACTTACCTGACTGCTCAAGCTATCGAGTGGAATATTGATGGAGCCTTTAATGTGTCCGCCTTGGTACTCGCCTTTGCTGCGTACATCCACTATTACAGCCCCTTGTTTTACCAAAGCTGCGTAATCTATTTTGGGGCCAAAGCCCAATAAATTTTTAATTATATTCAGCATGTGTTATATCGTTTGGGTTTTGTAATCATTTACATCTAACCATGAACCACCATTATGGCAGTCAATTCCGCGTTGCGATAAATAGTAGGTAGCTTGTGCGCTTCTACCGCCTGATGCACAACATAAGATTAACGGTTGTGGTAGATTTTTCAATTCGTCTATTCGCTCCTCAAGTTCCTGCAAGGGAATATTGATGGAGTTTGCTACGTTTCCACCCATAAATTCACCGGGTGTGCGCACATCTACTATTGTGCCTTGTTTGTCTGCGATCATCTGTTTGATGTTCATATTCTGCTTATTTAACTGGATATTTTTCCGATGATGCAACTGGTGATGCTTTTAATTTGTGTACCTAACGTATTTTCTTCCGTTGTTTCGGGATAACCCAAGGATAAAAGCACCTCTGCTATTTTTGTTCTACTCACCAGTTGGTTGTGGCTAACGGTTACTTGGTTGGTGGCTAAATCAACGGCTACGCTTTCAACCCCAGCAACGGCAGTTAGCTTTTGGGTAATGGTGTGTATACATCCCCCACAATTTAAATTGGCTATTACCAGTTGTTCTGTTTCCATTTGTTTAACCATTATTATGCCTGAATAAAGCTACTCGTAACCCGATGAAACTGTTGTCTCCTTAAACTGCCTGTTACTTTTGTTTAAGGATGTTATCGTCCTAACTTTTTCAGTTACCTCATTCATCACGGTACAAAGTTTAATTAATAAACAAGCTTACACCGCTACTTATGTTACACAACAAAAAAAATATTCACCCATTTAAAAATATTTGACACGCTAAATATTTATGATAAACTGGAGCTCAACAAGATGTGATGAAATAAGGGTTATTCAGGGTATGTTCATGTTACGAATTAACCACCTCTCACCTTTGATAGATAGCCCTACCTGCTGCTTGCGTTATTTGCCTTTGGGTTTTCGTTTGGGGGCATAAGGTGTTGTTTCGTCTAGGTAGATGGCTTCGCTCAATGTTTCTTTAATGATTTCGAGGTTAATTTCTTTCAAACTTGCTATTTCAATGCTTCTCAATTGTTTTCGTCCATTATCCATTAAAACCCCGTGGGCATTTGATAATTCATTGCCGCGTAAAAATGCGAGTTCCACTTTTCCGCCTTTTATGGGTCGCAAGTAGCAAATCCAACTCCGCTTGTAATAACATGGATTATTAAACGTTACTTTTTCCGTGAGCAGGTAATCTGTTGTAAACATCTTATGCAAAAACAACATGATTTCTCTTTGTGGAGCATCAACCTCATACATTAAATTTTCAACTGCTGTCATTTTATTTAATTTATTTCTGTTGATTTAGGTACACGCCTCACAAAGCACTTGCACGAAAAACCAACCCATAAAAACAGTCGGTATAAATGGTGCATTGCCATGGTATACTTATTGGTTGCTACCCATTTACGGGTGAGCAAATTTCAAGCAGAAAGCCATCAATATCCCTGATGTAAGCAACGGTTTGTCCCCAAGGTTTTTGTTTGGATTCCTCTAAAATGGTTGCCCCGTTTTGCACAGCACGTTCAACTGTTTCATCTACTTGGTTGGTTACCAATCCCAATTCAGTGGCGAATGGTTGTTGGTTTAAATTACTTTCTATAAAACCATTTTTCAGGTTGGTGTTTGCCAGCCCTTTTGAGGCAAAAGCAATGGTTGTTTGTCCGGTTTCTAATTCTCCGTAATCATTTTCAGGGGTGATGAATTTTCGCTCAAAACCGAAAGCGTTTTCATAAAAAGTGATTGATTTTGTGACGTCTGATACATAAAGTATCGCATATCCTAGTTTTACCATATTATTTGTTTTTATACACTACTTCAATATTGGGATTAAGTGCCAGCATTGCGGCAATAAACTCTTTTTTGTGCTTGGGAGAAATCAGTATAT
>RDYC01000183.1 GCA_004293295.1 Bacteroidota bacterium | reverse complement strand
CTGTTCCAATTGAAACCCCTTGGTGAGTAAGGTTATTTCAATCATTTCCATATAGGCAAATGGCCCGCAGAAGTAGAATAGCACGTCATTTGTTATGTCCCTTAGCTCTTGTTTAACCAAGTCTTCTAACAGAAAACGGTTTAGTCGGGCCTTGCTTAAATTTTTGTTGTTGCTAAATAACCAATGTATCGTTAAACGATTTTTAAAAGTTTGTGCAAAGCTGTTTAGTTCCTCATAAAAAAGGGATTCCTCCTTGCTGCGGTTGCTGTATACCAGGGTTATGTTAACCTCGGTGGTAAAAAGTGCTTGTTTAATTAAACCCAAGATGGGGCTTATTCCACTACCGGCAGCTAAAAAAAACAAGTGTTTGGGCAGGGTATCAGGCAGTGTAAACCTACCATTTGGAGGCAGTATTTCGTAAGTGTCGCCAATTGATGCCTGCTCATGTAAAAACCGGCTGGCCTCTCCGTTTTCAATAAGCTTTACAGTAATAAACGGCAGGGGGTCAGTTGCTTGAAAACTGCTTAATGAATAAGGTCTGCGAACTTCTCTACCGTTTATTTGAAGCAACAGCGTAATGTATTGGCCGGGTTTGTAATCAAAACCCTTATGCGCAGTAAAATAAATGCACTTGCAACCATTGCTTACTTCTGTTATGGCAGAGATTTGGAGGAATTGTTTTGCCACTGTTATTGGTATTTTCACCTATTAGGTAAATGCAATAATAAGGGATTAACTGAATTTAATCTATCATTAACCTACGCTTTAGGTTGGGTTACCTACTGCCGATTTTTAAGTATAAAATGTGAAATAGTTTTGCTCCATAATTATTTAAATACACGGGCATCACCACATGAAACCAATAACTTATTTAATCATCCTAATTTTCGGAGTTGTTTTTAATAGTTGCAGCCAGTTTGAGTATGATCCCAACCAATCTGTTAATCTTACAAGTGGGGAGCGTTTAAATTACACCAATATTGAAAAAATAAACTCAGGTGCCGATGAAAAAACCACCTTTATTGTAACGGGTGATTCACACTTGCAATACGATTATTTGAATAAATTGGTAAACTATGTCAATAAGGACCATTCCATTGACTTTGTGATACACTTGGGCGATATTACTGACCATGGTTTACTCAAGGAATTTGAATGGGCAACCGATGAATTGGAGGAGTTGAATAAACCGTTTGTAGTGGTTATAGGTAACCACGATGTGGTGGCTAATGGTGAACGCGCTTATGAGCATATGTTTGGCCAGCTTAATTTTAGTTTTATTGTTGATAGTGTTAAGTTTGTTTTTTTTAACTCAAACAGCCGTGAATATGGATTTAATGGCAAGGTGCCGGATTTAGCTTGGGTTGAAAAGGAGCTAAGTTATACAGGAGCCTTTAATCGGGTGGTGTTGGCAAGCCATGTTCCTTATTGGGATAAGGATTTTGATTTAAGCATGAAGGATGATTTGTTAACCATCATTAATAATGCCCATAAAAAAACGCCTGTGCTGGCCACACTAAACGGCCATTTGCATAATATCAATGCAGAAGTCAGGCCTGAAATCAATATTCCGTCATTTATACCCGGAAGTGTAAAATCAAGAACTTGTTTAAAAGTAACCATTATAAATGGGGTACTCAGTTATGAAAAGCTTAGTTTTTAGTGTATTGTTGCTTACCGGGTTTTCCCTGTATGGCCAGCAAAGTATGTTGTTTACAAGCCAGTTTGCAGGGAGTACGGGTTTTTTAACCTTTGGTCTTGGTATTCAAAATCAATCACAAAAACTGCAGCATGAGTTGATGTATGGTTTTGTACCGGATCATTACGGAGGTCCAATAGATAAACTCACTTATCGGTTTACATGGATGCCGTTTAAAGTAAACCTATGTACCAAGCGCACTTGGTTACCATTTAACCCGGTAGCTTTTGTTGGTTATAACTTAGGTAAACAATACACCATATTTCCTTCGTATAAAAAATATGATAGCGAATATTACTGGTGGTCAACAGCAGTTCGCTTTCATGTAGGGTTTAATACAGCCCTGCGCTTTAATACCCGTTCGCACAAGGGCGTGGTGATGGTTTACTTGGAAGCCAATACGAATGATAGGTACATTACCACCTATTGGGATAATTATACCAATAAAAGTCTCAGCGATTTGTTCTATCTTGGTTTAGGTACAAAAATAAATGTAAGTGCCTTGTATTCCGGTAAATCAACTAATCAAAATCATGAAAAATAGGCTACACATTACTCATTACCTGTTTGCTTAAGTATTAAATTTGTGGCCATTATTTCGCAGTTATGGAGATATTTTTAATTTATCCTGTTGTTATTGGCATAGGCGCAGTAACTGCTGAGTTGGCAAGAAGCAAAGGTTATAGAGGGCGTTGGTGGTTTTTGGCCTCTTTGGTTATTCCGTTGTTACCTACATTTGTATTGTTTATGCTAAAAACCAAAAAAAAACAACCAATGGTTGAGGTCGTTGCTCCACCAACACACCAAGATAGGGTGCTTTACCAAAAAACACCTTAAAATTACAACAGAGTTAATTACATTTGCCTAGTGATAAAATGGTGGAAAATACTTGGAGCTGTTTTGGTGCTCTATGCGCTTGTTTGGGGATTATTAACCCCAATACCTCAGTTACC
>RDYC01000182.1 GCA_004293295.1 Bacteroidota bacterium | reverse complement strand
GTGGCTTTCAATTTTAAAGGCACAAGCCAATCCATCACCAATATCAATTAAACCGGCATTTTCTTCACCGGCCTTTGCTAACATGTTTTTCCCTTCACGAGGTAGGGTTTTTAACCAAACGATGCTGTTTTTGTAAGAGCAATGTTCACTCCACATCACTGAATAAACACTGAGTTCGGTAAAGTTGGGTGTGCGGCCAAGAATTTCTTTAATTTTTTCAAATTCTTCCGGGCGAAGCCCTAATTGCTGAGCCTGTTCAACAGTGGCAATTTGTTTGGTGCTAACTTGTTCGGTCACGGTAATTGAGATTGGATTTAAACGAAGGGCAAATTTGTTGATATTTTGCCATTAAACATAATAAATGATGGAATAAAAATTTAACCAACAAATAGTATAGGATAGGAGATTTTTGCTGTGATTGTTTTTACCTTGCAGAACTTTTTAAAAGTATACACAAATGAAAAAAACGCTTTTATTTCTCTTTTTGCTTCCACTTATGGCTGTTGGTCAGGCATTACTTCCAACTGTTTGGAATTTTTCAACTCCTGGCATATCCTCACCGCCAACAGGCTGGACAGCAGGGCTAGGAACCAATGGTAACCTAACCTATTCGGGGGCGGCCAATTCAGTAGGAGGTGATAATATTTCTTGTCGTTTAGATGCCACTGGTGAGTTTTTAACCATCTGGATTGCAGATAAGCCCGGTCAACTCAGCTATTGGATAAAGGGTACGGGAATTAACCCCAACCCTTCTTTTACAGGTGTTTTTAGTGTTCAGGAATCAGCGGATGGCAACAGTTGGAGTAACTTAAGAGCGTTTACTAGCATGACGGGTACCATGACACGTTATGTAGAAAACCCAGCATCAACATCTAGGTACATTAGGTTTTTTTATAGCACCAAAGAAAGTGGAAGTAATGTGGCGTTAGATAGCGTAATGATTAAATCGGCTCCTTTGCCTCCTCTGTTATTGGCAGTAAAACAAGGTACTGCCACTTTAATTAACAACAACACATTTGTGAACGGTAATGCAGCAAAAACGTTGTTTACCATTCAAAATAACGGTACTGGGGTTAACCTTAACATTGATAGCATAACGGTAAGCGGAATACATGCCGATGATTTTACATTGGGAGCCTTTGATAGCTCCACCGCTTTTGGAGGGGGAACAGATACCTTTTCATTGTATTTTAATCCAGGGGCAAACGGTTCACGTTTCGGACAATTAAAAATTTACACCAACGATACGGAACGCAATCCGTTTGAAATTAATGTTTACGCCATTGGTGGGCAGTTTGCGTCTTTGCCATCAAACCAAGTGCCTAATTTAGCCATCAATAATGTAAGGTCATTTGCCTTTAACGTTTCTATTGGCAAGGCTACTGGTGCTGAAAAGTACTTGGTATTAAGAAAGCAGGGAGGAGCCATTACAGAAGTGCCTGTAAATGGAGTAAGCTATAAACGCGGAGATTATATTGGCAATGCACAAGTGGCTTATGTGGGAACAGATACGGCCACCTTTAAGCCGAATTATATTTTGGCAAATACCGATTATTCTTTTGCTGCATTTGCATTTAATGGCCCAAATGGGTATGAAAATTACCTTACCACAAGCCCTGCAACTGCAAGTTTAACCACTCCTAACGGACAGCCTGGAAATTATTACAGCACCATTAATCCATCATCAAACACCTTTATTACAGATCTTAATGGAAAAATCAGGCAAGTGGATACCATTTTTTACAGCAACTATGCCCCGGTTGTGGTTAATAATTACTTAGCTAGGGATACCAGTGATGGTAAAAAGGTGGTGAATTGTGTGTATACCAACATTGCGTATGTATATGAAGATCCTTTTTTATGGTGGACGGGCCAAGGGGCTAATCCTGCAACATTAACCAGGGAACACACGTTTGCCCAAAGCTGGATGCCTACTAATGGTGGACAAGGTTCTGGATGGCCAAATGGGCCAAATGGCCGCGAGTATTCTGAGTATAATGATTTGCACAATTTATTCCCCGCACACCAGTTAAACGCAAATGCCAGAAGAAGTAATAATCCATTTGGTATTGTGGCCAATGCTACCTACACCTCGCCAACAGGGCAGGGTAAGTTGGGTACTGATGCCTCAGCTAAAATTGTGTACGAGCCTAAAGACGACCAAAAGGGAGATTTGGCTCGTGCCTTGTTTTATATGTTGGTTCGTTTTAATGGCATAAACAGTGTACAGTGGAGGCTGCCTGCCGGACAAGATATTAATTTGTTGTTGCAATGGCACCAGCAAGACCCGCCAAGTAATTTGGAGATTGCTCGCAATGATTTTATTGCCAGTACGCAAAAAAACCGGAATCCATTTATTGACAACCCAACATGGGTTAACCGGATTAATTTTAGTAACATGACGTACATTCCTGATTTAACCACGCCTATCATTAACATCACGGCACCGTTAGCAGGAGCCAATTGGGTTGTTGGACGTTCTTATCCTATTACCTGGACCAGTCAGAATGTGGATACCGTGGTGGTTCAATATCAGGCGAATAGCTCTGAACCATTTTCAACTTTAGTAACATTGCCAGCATCATTAGGAAGGTTTGATACTTATTTAGCTGTTGAACCCACCAATGCTGCCCGTTATCGTATTGTGAGCAAAAGCAATCCAAGTGTAATGTCTACTTCAGGTTTGTTT
>RDYC01000187.1 GCA_004293295.1 Bacteroidota bacterium | reverse complement strand
ATAAGCTAGACAGACTTGAGTTTGCCGGTCTTGATAGAAAGGGACTAAACAGGGGAGAGTGGAGGCATATGGATGAAAAGGAGATAAAGAAACTAAAAAAGCAAGTTCAACTGAAATAGTTTTTATTGAAATAAAACATAACTTTGACGGCTGTAAATTAATACATATGAATACATCATTATTGTTTATTGGAAACTTGGGTGGCGGTGAGTGGCTAATTATTTTGCTTGTTGTGGTGTTTTTGTTTGGCGGAAAAAAAATACCTGAGTTAATGAGGGGAATAGGCAACGGAATTAGGGAGTTTAACGATGCCAAAAAGAATGTTAAAAGCCAAATTGAGGAAGGAATGAAAGAAAAAGATAACCAATCAACAACAAAAGAATAGTGGAAAACTATAACTCATTAGTAAACATATTAGCAGATATTAAACAAAACAAGATCACATTACGTGGTCTTGTTTTGCATTATTTAGGTAATATAAAAAGCCAAGTGGAGCTTAATGCTTTTGTGGAGGTTTTTGAGGAAGAGGCCATTTCACAAGCAGAAATTGTTCAACAAAAAATTGAGGCTGGAACAGCCGGAAAACTTGCGGGTTTAGTAATAGGAATAAAAGATAATATCTGTTACAAAAATCATAAAGTTTCGGCCTCATCAAAAATCCTTTCCGGTTTCGAGTCGGTATATAATGCAACAGTTATTGAGCGACTGTTGGCTGAAGATGCTATAATTATAGGTCGGTTAAATTGCGATGAGTTTGCGATGGGTGCTTCTAATGAAACCTCCTTTTATGGCCCTGTTTTAAATGCAATTGATCGCACCAGGGTATCTGGGGGGTCTTCAGGCGGTGCAGCTGTTGCTGTGCAAGCCGATTTGTGCCAAGTGGCAATTGCAAGTGATACGGGAGGTTCTATTCGCCAACCGGCAGCGTTTTGCGGTGTAATGGGAATTAAACCAACTTATGGAAGAGTTTCAAGAAATGGCTTAATAGCATACGCCTCCTCTTTCGACCAAATTGGCCCAATAACCAAAAGTATCTATGATATGCAATTGGTAATGGAGGTTATTTCGGGAAAAGACGAAGCGGATGCAACAAGCTCATCACGCCCTGTTGCTCACTATGCAGAAGCCGCCATTGCCCCTAAACAAAAAATTGGCTACATTAAAGAATGCGTTTTTCATGAAGGGATTGATGCAGAAATAAAAAATGCAATTTTAAGTGTTATAGAAAGGCTCAAACAACAAGGGCATGATGTGGTAGAATTGAGCTTTCCGTATGTTGATTTTTTGGTGCCTGTTTATTACGTACTAACTACCGCAGAAGCGTCTTCAAACTTATCAAGGTTTAGTGGACTAACCCATGGTTATAGAAGCAATAACGCAACGGACTTGGAAAGTACATTTAAAAAATCAAGGAGTGAAGGGTTTGGTAAAGAGGTAAAGCGAAGAATTATGCTTGGCACATTTGTGTTATCAGCCGGCTCCTACGATGCGTATTACACCAAAGCCCAAAAAGTAAGAAAACTGGTTCAAGCAAAAACAGAAGAATTATTTGATACCGTTGATTTTTTGCTTTCACCAACAACACCAAGCACAGCATTTAAGTTGGGCGAGAAAACAAGTGACCCTATAGCCATGTATTTGGCCGATATCTTTACCGTGCATGCAAATATTTGTGGAAATCCTGCTATCTCTATTCCTGCGGGTAATCACTCAAACGGAATGCCAATTGGTGTTCAATTAATGGCAAAGCCTTTTTGTGAAGGGGCTATGATGAATATTGCCTCAACCATTTCATAAATAAAACAGGAATTGAAAAAAGTTAAGATAATAGGGTTTATTGCAATTTATTTATTGTCAACTGTTTTAGTTTGGGCGCAAACAGATGCAGAACAACTGTACATACAGCGACTAGAGTCTCTTAAATCCCCAATTGATATAAGCTATTACCCAGAAGTAAAAAAACACATCGAAGCCTATTTATCCAATCCCGAAAAAACGAGAGAATTGGTAGGCCTAAGTAAGTTGTATTTTCCTACGCTAGAGAAAAACCTCAGACAAAAAGGCGTTCCAACCGATTTAAAATACCTTGCAGTAGCACTTTCTGAATTAAACGCACAATCACAAGTAAGTTCTGGCGCAAGTGGCATTTGGTTAATGCCGTACAACGTCTCAAAAATGTATAAATTAAAGGTTAACTCTTATGTTGACGAACGAAAAGATATTGGGAAGTCAAGTATAGTAGTGGCCACACATTTTAAAGATTTATTTTCTATTTATCGCCAATGGCCTTTGGCTATTGCAGCTTTTCAATCAACACCTATTATGCTTAACAAAAGCATAAGAATGGCTGGAAATAGCATGCACTTTTGGGACGTATACCCTTATATACCAGAAAATACAAGAGAGGCCTATCCCAAATTTATTGCAGCCGCATATATCTGCAATTTTTATAAAGAACATGGTATTAGACCAACCCAAGCCTCTGTTTTTTTTGATACCGATACGGTTTTGGTTAATAAGTGGTTATCCTTTCAACAAATTTCGTCAACACTCGAAATCTCTTTGGACCAGCTAAGGACGTTAAATCCAATATTTAAAAAGGATGTTATACCCTACAACTTGGAGGGCTATAATGTGGTGTTGCCTAAAGCAAAGGGAAAGCTGTTTAGCCTACTAAAGGATAGTGTGTATAAGCCACTCCCTAACCCTGGAGAGTTTTCTCCGGTAGCAATTCAAAAAATCCCAACAGATACTTTAAAATCCCAACAACCGGAAACGCCCTTGAAGGAGAAACCGGATCAAGCAAAACAAAATGAGGTAGATAAGGCGCCTGTTTTTGACAAGAAGCGGGTGTATTACACCGTAAAAAAGGGCGATGTATTGGCTGATGTGGCTGATTGGTTTGATGTAACTGCTGCTGAGATTAAAAGCTGGAATAAACTAAAAAGCAACCAACTTAAGGCAAAGCAGAAGTTGACAATTTGGGTAAAGCAAAATAAAACAGGCTATTACAAAAGGATTAATGGGATGACCGCAAGTCAAAAGAAAAAGCTAAAAAGAAAGGACTAATCTTTAAACAAATCTTGTGGAGACGGCACTTTAAACACCAAAAAATTTGTGCCCAAAAAGTTTAAACAAACATTTAATCCAATAGAAAGGATGTTGCTTACCAGCGTTCCATTAAGGAGCAACCAATCTCCAAGAGCTTGAAAACCAATATTGGCAATGGCCGGTGCAATAGCCGTTTCTGGATGAATGTAGTGGTCGCAGATGTAATTAAACAGCAAATACACAAAGAAGGTTATTCCGTAAACAACAATGTACTTTAATAAGTAGCGCTCCCCATCTTCCGTTTGGTCCACATAGGTCCAGAATTTATTAAGGGTAAAGCCCACAAAAAATCCCATTACATAACCGATTGCCTTGGCCAAAAGGTTATACTGAGGAAATTGCAGTGAAATAAGCCAAAAAACGAACAAACTTGCAATGGTGCTAGCAACACCCACAAATCCGAACTTTAGAAACTTGTGCACAAAAGGATATCGTCTAATCCACTTTCTGAAAACACTGATGTAATTCACTTTTCAAATGTATTAATTATTGCCATTTTATGAAATAATAGAACCGATAAAGGATAAAAATGAACTTTGCATTCCAAAAATCAAAGCGATTGAATTATATTGCCCGCTTAAAAATAGCACAAATTAAAGAGCAATGGAATACGATCCAATAAAAAAAGACCTTGGCATAGTTTTCAATAAATCACCACTACTGCGCAAACTCTTTTATAAACTCCTTGACTTGCTTTTACTTCGTTCTTGGCACATTCATCGTGAACTTAAAAAGTGGCCAAAGATTGCCTCTTCATTCACGATGTTAGATGCCGGTTCTGGTTTTGGCCAGTATAGCTTTTACGTAGCCAACAAAAACAAACAATGCACCATAGAGGCGGTTGATGTTAAAGAAGATCAAATTGAAGACTGTGGACGGTTTTTTAAAACAGCAGGGTTGAATCAGGTTAAATTTAGTGTTGGTGATTTAACCAAGCCCCATGCCAGTAACAAATACGACTTAGTGCTTTGTGTTGATGTAATGGAGCACATTTTGGAAGATGTAGAGGTGTTTAAACATTTTAATACGAGCATGAAAAGTGGTGGCCTATTGCTCATATCTACACCGAGTGACCAAGGCGGGAGCAATGCAGATGAGCATGGAGAGTCATTCATCGGAGAACACGTAAGAGATGGCTATCCTGTTGAAGAAATGAGGGCGAAATTGAATCAAGCAGGGTTCACCAAAACAGAGATACTTTATCAATATGGTTTTCCCGGCAAAATAGCATGGAAACTAAGTATGAAATACCCAATGAGCCTTCTCCATATCAGCAAAGCGTTTTTTGTGGTATTGCCCATTTATTATATCATCACTTTTCCAATATCTTTTCTCCTTAATTGGATTGACACCAATACCAGCCATACCACCGGAACCGGCCTTATTGTGAAGGCTTGGAAAGATTAAACTTATTGTAAGTTGATTTGAACCTACCATTTTATATCGCCAAAAGATATTTTTTTTCCAAAAAGAAGGGTGGGGGGCTAAGTCTTATTTCCGTAGTATCAGGAATTTCATTGTTGGGCTACATTGTTGGTGCCGCGGCCTTGGTAATTGTGCTGAGTGTTTTTAATGGTTTTGAAGAGCTTTTCAGCACCATGTATAAGAACTTTGACAGCGACTTACGAGTTACTTCTCATGTGGGCAAAACAATTGATTCTACAACGTTTAAATGGGCTTCATTTCAAGAAGCATTGGCTGGTGAGTCATATAGCCTCACTTTGGAAGAAAACGTTCTGCTTCGTTATGATGAACGCCAGAATATTGCAACCTTAAAAGGTGTTGATAAACAATACGCCAAAGTAACAGGGTTTGATAAAACAATTATTTCAGGAGTGGTTGATTTAAACAATGAGGAAGCATTCGCTGTTGTGGGGCAAGGCGTAGCTTATCGCCTTTCCTTAGATCCTAATGATATTTTTAAAGCCCTCTCTATTTATGTACCAAGAAGAGATGTTCAAAGCGTAATTAATCCTGAAGACGCATTTAATAAAGCTGTTGTTGTTCCGGCAGGCGTTTTTTCTGCCCAGGATGAAGCGGATAATAAGTACGTAATTTGTCCGATAGGGTTTGTTCGGGAACTATTACAAAGAAGTGGTTACATAACAGCCATTGAAATAAGGGTGACAGATAATGCCAATATCCCGAAGGTGAAGAGAGCGTTAAAAGAAATTCTAGGAACGGACTTTGATGTTAAGGACCGGTTTGAGCAACACGATTCATTTTTTAAGATAATGAAATCAGAGAAGATGGTGAGTTATTTTATTTTACTGTTTATTCTACTCATTGCCGCGTCTAACACCATCAGCTCATTATACATTTTGGCCATGGAAAAAAGCCGCGACATGCTGGTATTAAAAAGTATGGGCCTAAACCAACAATCGGCTTCCAAGATTTTTGTTTATGAAGGGCTTGTTATTGCTATTTTTGGAGGAGGCATAGGTGTTTTTTTAGGTTTGGTATTAAGCTTGTTGCAAGAAAAATTCGGCATCATCTCCTTGCAGGAGTCAGCAGATGTGGTATTTAGTTCTTATCCCATAAAGGTTATTTGGGTAGACATTGTTCTCGTACTGGCAACAGCGGTTGTTCTGGGTTATTTAACCACCATTTACCCCGCTAAAAAGGTAAAACAATTAATGAGCCGCTAGGGAGTGCTCTTTTTTCGTTTACGAATATTGTTTACAATGGGGATTGTAGTCACTAAAATAAACCCAATCACGATATAATCGAGATAGTTTAGGGCGTTGGGGAATACGGAACCCACATAATAGCCCGCAGAAACAATGGTTAATGGCCATAATATGGCCCCGGCCAAATTATACAACAAAAAAGTGCGTGGTTTAACCCGGACAACACCTGCTAAAATAGGTGCGAAGGTTCTTACTATTGGCAAAAAACGGCCAAGTACCAATGCAATGCCTCCGTATTTTTCATAAAAGGTTTCTGCAGTATAAATATAGCTCTTTTTAAAGAACAAAGTATCCTCTCTTTTATATAATGATTGGCCGGCTTTGTATCCAAAATAATAACCGGCATAATACCCAAGTATGGCCGCAATGCTAATGCTTATGATTAGTGTTGAAAGCGTTACATCAAGAACTCCTAAGTAACAAAGAAGGCCAACGGTGAAAAGCAAAGAGTCTCCCGGTAAAAAGAAACCGAAAAACAGGCCGTTTTCAATAAATATTACTACAAGCACCAACGCCAGACCGCCAAAATCAACAAGCGCTTTAGGTTTAAAAATATCCCAAAAGTTTTCCAAGCAGGTATGAGTTATTAGGTGGTAAACATAAACAACATAAGCAACAATGGCAAACAAAAAAGGCTTTCTTATGAAGAAAGCCCATTATATAGTAGTAAGAAGTTTATTATGCTTTTTTAGCTGAAGCCTTTTTGGTGGCTGTTTTTTTGGTTTCGGTACCAATTTTAGAAATTGATTTAGCCAATTTGCTTTTTTGATTTGCAGCTTTGTTTCTATGAATAACGTTTTTCTTGGCTAATTTATCCAACAGGGAAGCTACTTTGTTAAACAATGTTTGCGCCTCCGCCTTATCTGTGCTGCTACGAACAGTTTTAATAAGGGTACGTGTTGTTTTGGCTTGGTAACGATTTCTTAATCGCTTAGCTGCGTTCGCCCTGATTCTCTTTTTTGCTGATTTATGATTAGCCATTTCTATTATTTTCTTAAAAAGGACTGCAAATATAGGGCAATATTTATAAAATCAAGGAATTAAAGAAAAATTATCCTCAAACCGCAAAACTTTCACCACAACTGCATGTGCGAGAGGCATTTGGGTTGTTGAAAGAGAATCCTTTGCCGTTTAGCCCATCAGAGAAATCTAGTTCTGTTCCAAAAAGATAAAGCATACTGCGCACATCACACACCACCTTTACTCCATTGTGTTCAAAAACCTGATCTCCATCTTTTAGTTGGTTATCAAAATCAAGGTTGTACGACAGACCCGAGCACCCACCACTGTTAACACCTACGCGTAAAAAGTGTTCAGGGCTGTGTTGTTGTTCAATTTTTAAATCAGCAATGCGCTTGCTGGCTTTTTCTGTTACAGTTATCATATACAAAAAGCAATTTGAGGCAAAAATATAACAATTAACGGATAACCATGCTCAACAATTATATCTATACCGATAAGCAAAACTTATTTAATCGGGGTTATCACCCCTAAGGAGGCGGTAACGTTTTCGAACTTCTGTTAAAAAAAAGCTACCGGGATAGGTTTCAATAAATTGTTCGAGATACTTTTTTGCCAAATCTTGATTATTAAGTTTGTTTTGGGCCAAATCGGCTAAGATAAACAAGGCGTTATCACCCAGTATGCCGGACCCATGCTCTTTAAACACTTGTTCGAATAAGCTGTTGGCTAATGAGAAGTTTTTTTCTTTAAGCGCGATTTCTCCTTTCTTAAACAAAACATCGTCAGCTAAAGCATGTTTAGGGTAAATCCGGTCAATGCTATCTAAGGTTATTTTGGCATCTAATAAACGATTTTGAAAAAACAACAAATCCGCATGTGCAAAAAGCTTCAACGGTTCCTCATTGCTATCAATGGTGTTGTCTTGTATCTGTAGCGAAAGCTCAATGGCGTTGTTAGCTATCAATTGTGTAGTAGCTGTTTTAAGCACATCAAGTTGTGCCCTTGCCCAATCAAACTCATTTAAGTAAAAAGATAATTTAGCATTGCGGAATTTTGCTTCTTGTCCGAGGGGGTCTTCCAGAAACTCTTTATCAACTTGCCCATAAAGCAACATCGCTTCCCACTCTTCTCCCTTTAAAACATAAATGTCTCCTAAATCAAGCTTACATTCTGCCTTAAACTTATTGTCAAGGCGGGGCATATTGCATAACTCTTTGTAGTTTTCAATTGCCTCGTCATATTTAAATAAATAATATGCCTGAAGTTGCGCTAACTCACGTTGTGTTTGGGCAGTAAAAGGGTATTTACCGAATTCCTTTAAAAAAGTATGATAATCTTGTTCCAGTAGGGTTAAATCTGCGGGTGTGTAATTGGCCGATGAAAATATTTTTTGCCCTCTAGCTCTTAGTATACCAAGCTTGGCATTGATATAAAAGGGTTTATCACTACCCATCATTATAACATCGTTAAAGCCCTTTACAGCGGCATCATATCGCTGATTTGCAATGGCAAGTTCAGACAAATCAATGATACGCCTACCTTGCTCTTTGTTTCTTTTATCTGAAGCTTTGGCCAGAACCAATGCGCTGTCAAAATCTTTACGTTGTACATACAACCAGGTAAGCATTTCTGTATAATACTCATTGGCAGGAAAGTCTTTTAATCGCTTGATTAATGTTTGTTTAAGAACTTCATAGTCAGCGTCTTTGTCTAAATAAAGTTGCAGATATCCTTGAACATCCGACATTAGTTCAGGGTTTTGGTTGATGGCAGATAAATATTCTTGAAACATCAAAGCAACTTCACTGATATCACCATATAATTGGGCGAGTTCAATACAAAACAGGTAGTCGTTTTTGTTAATGTTTCGCCCTTTTATAAAGGTTTTAATGGCATATTCAGTAAGGTTGCGTTTTTTGTAGGCTCCGGCCAGCTCCATAATCGCATCATAGCTTGGGTTCAGCTTTGTTAAAACCTGTTCGTAGGCTTTTTTGGCTTTCACCGGATCATTCGCTCTTTCGTATACATAACCAAGGTCTACCAAATAATAGGCATTGTTTTCAAACTTTCTTTGTTGCTTTTTCACCAGTTTTTCCGCGTCTTCATACCTATTTAGCTTAAAGTAACAGGTAAGAAGGTTTTCATAAAGAAAGGTTGATTTATTGCCTTTGCTGTATAAACGCTCATAAACATCAACCGCTTTTCCAAACTCATTATTGCTCATGTATTGTGCGGCAAGTTGTTCGTCCTGTTGTTGGGCCGCAACTCGTAGCACACTTACTAGGAATAAAAATACCGTAATATACGTTCTCATCTATTGTACGAAAATATACAAACCCTCGTTGTTTGTTAATAATAAACGAAAATAGGGGTAAATATTTTACATTATTTTTGACCTTGAAATAAAAAAAACTTGAGTCAACTCAAAAAACTCGCCTCTCAAACAGCAGTATATGGCCTTAGTCAAATCGTTGGGCGGTTCATTAATTACCTGCTTGTGCCGCTTCATACGGCTCTTTTTAGTACAGGTGAATATGGCGTAAACACGCTGATGTACTCGTATGTAACCTTTTTTAATGTTTTACTTACTTATGGCATGGAAACCGCGTTTTTCAGGTTTTCGCAAAAACATGAAAACAAAAGCGAGGTGTATAGTACTGCGTTAACATCACTCGTAAGCAGTTCATTGCTCTTTAGTTTGATTTTTATAGGTTTTTCTAAGCAAATAGCTTCTCTCATTCATGTTAATGAACACCCGGAATATATCATTTACTTTGTGTTAATCATCTCTTTTGATGCCATATCTGCCATTCCATTTGCTTTTTTGCGGCAACAAAATAAGGCATTAAAATTTGCCATAATAAAAAACAGCAGCATATTTTTAAATATCCTGCTTAACCTTTACTTTTTGCTGCTGTGTCCTTACGTGAAAAGCCACTATGGGTTTTTGTTGCCATTTTTTGAGGGAGAGGTTGAGGTTGGTCATATCTTTATGGCCAACTTAATAGCAAGCGCCATAACCCTGCCATTGTTATGGAAAGAAATTAAACAAATAAAAAATGCCCACTTCAGCAAAGTGTTATGGAAGCAAATGATGCAATACGGATTACCTCTTATGGTGGTGGGCTTTGCTGGTATGATAAACGAAGCTTTGGATAGGATAATTATTTCGTATATGTACGAAGATCCAAATGAAGGCATGAGAGCTACCGGAATATATGGAGCCAACTACAAATTATCAATATTGATGAGCTTGTTTATTCAAGCATTTAGGTATGCAGCAGAGCCGTTTTTTTTTAACCACGCAGCCAATAACGATAAAAAGGGCATCTATGCAGAGGTAATGAATTACTTTGTATTGGTTTGTTTGGTACTTTTTTTATCCGTTACCTTATACATTGATGTGTTTAAACACTTCATCAACTTGCGTTATTGGGAGGGACTCAACGTGGTACCTATTCTTTTATTGGCAAATATGCTTTTAGGCATTTACTATAACCTGTCAATATGGTATAAATTAAGCGATAACAACAATAAGGGAGCTATTATTTCAATAATTGGTGCCGTGGTTACTTTAGTAGCAAACTTGTTACTTGTTCCGGTTTTGGGATACACCGGCTCAGCATGGGCAACCCTAATTTGTTATTTTAGTATGGTGGTTATCTGTTATTTAATGGGGGCAAAGTATTATCCAATTCCATATGCGGTTGCGCGAATATTTTTTTATGTTTTATTGGCCCTGTCAATTTATTTTTTAGGCAACTATATTGATTCTAAAGTGTCATATAATCAATGGTTTAATTATTCAATTAAGGCTGTAATTATCATTTTGTTTGTAACTATCGGACTTATTACGGAAAAGCGAATGAAAAAGGCGTTGAATCGCATACCAATGAATTAACTGAAAAAACTGTATTTTCGTCCACTTTTGTTCTATGCAAATTAAAATTATTAATCGGTCAAATAATGAGTTGCCTGCTTATGAAACAGCATTTGCAGCGGGTATGGATTTAAGGGCAAATCTAAACTCAACATTAGTGATTAAACCTCGCGAACGAGCCCTAATAGAAACAGGACTGTACATGGAAATAGAGCCGGGTTATGAAGTGCAAATACGCCCAAGAAGCGGATTAGCCTTTAAGCAGGGCATCACGGTATTAAACGCTCCGGGAACAGTTGATGCCGATTATAGGGGGGAGATTAAGGTTCTGTTAATTAATCATGGCCATGAAAATGTAGAAATAAACCATGGAGACCGAATCGCACAAATGGTATTGGCTAAACACGAAAGAATAGAGTGGGTTAACGTTGAAAAATTAACGGAAACAACCAGAGGGGCTGGCGGATATGGTAGCACAGGAAAACAGTAAGATAAAACAACAATAAAAACTGCAATAAAAAACGAATGAAAATAATAGTACCAATGGCAGGTATGGGTAAACGCATGAGACCACATACCTTAACAGTTCCTAAACCGCTTATTCCAGTTGCCGGAAAACCGATTGTTCAAAAGATTATAGAAGATCTTAAAGATGTTTGTGGCGAAGGAATAGAAGAGGTTGCTTTTATTATTCACCCTAGTTTTGGAAAAGCGGTTGAACAAAAGTTGGTTGATGTTGCAGCAGAGCTTGGTGCAAAGGGAACAATACATTACCAAACAGAGGCACTTGGAACGGCACATGCCATTCTTTGTGCGAAAGAGGCGCTTGAAGGAAATGTTCTGGTTGTTTTTGCCGATACCTTGTTTAAGGCCGGCTTTAAACTTGATCGTACCAAAGATGGAATTATCTGGGTTCAACAAATTGAAGACCCCAGTCAGTTTGGTGTTGTTAAGTTAAATGCGGAGGGTGTAATAACAGATTTTGTTGAAAAGCCAACAACTTTTGTAAGCGATTTGGCGATAATAGGTATTTACTACTTTAAAGATGGACAAAACCTGCGCAAGGAGTTAGAGTATTTATTGGATAATGATATTAAGGAAAAGGGAGAGTACCAATTAACCAATGCCCTTGATAACATGAAAAGTAAAGGGTTAAAGTTTGAGCCGGGTAAGGTAGAAGAGTGGTTAGACTGTGGCAATAAAAACTCAACAGTTTATACCAATTCAAGGGTGCTGTACCATTTGCACCAAGCAGGAGTGCAACTGATAGATGAAACAGTAATCATACAAAACAGTCAAATTATACAGCCTTGCTACATTGGAAAAAATGTGGTTATTAAAAACGCCATCGTTGGTCCAAATGTGTCAATAGGAGAAGGGTGTTTGATAGAAAAGAGCATCGTTGAACAAAGTATTATACAGAGCAATACAAAAATTAAGCGGGCAAATGTATATAATGCAATGATTGGTAATTTTGTTGAATACAATGGCGAGCAAAAAGATTTAAGCATAGGAGACTATACCACAATTGTTTAACCTCAAAAACATATCATGCTTAGCCTTTTTAGTCCTTTGGGGATTAAACAGTGCTTATGCCCAGTCTCAGCCAAAGCTAACGGAGGCGCAGAAAATTGCTTTTGACGGCCATTACATTAATGCGAACAAATTCCTGATGTTAAAAATGCCTGATGAGGCTTTAAAAGAGCTTAAGCAGGCTGCGGTTATTGATGCAAATGCAGCCGTTAATTATTTGTTTGCCAAAATTTACTTTGAGAAAAGGGTTTATAATGATGCCGAACAGTATGCGTTAAAATCAGTTCTGCTAGACAAAGAAAACACTTGGTATGCCAAACAGCTTTGCGAAATATACCGCGAACAAAAAAAATATTCGCAGGCAGCAGATATGTACGCCAAGTTGTATCGTAACGGGGAAAAAACAACTACCAATCTTTTTGATGCCACCTACATGTACGTTATGGGTAGGGAGTTAGATAAGGCAATTAAGTTGCTTAATGAGGCAGAGAAAGAATTAGGCATTAACGAGGATATTATCAGGCAAAAACAAAGCATTTATCTGGCGCAAAGAAAAACAGATAAGGCAATAAAGGAGGTTGAAAAGCTGATTAAAGCATACCCGAAAAGTACAAAATATCGAGGGCTATTAGCAGATATTTACTTATCAATGGGAAAGGAAGATAAGGCAAACGACTTATACCGAAATATTCTTGAAATGGAGCCTGATAATGGCAGTGCGCTGTTAGCCTTGGCAGATGATTTTAGAAATAAAAAGCAACTAAAAGAGTGGTTTGAGTATACCCAAAAAGCAATTGCAAGCAAGCAATTAGATATCAAATCAAAACTAAGGGCAACGGTTGATTTTATTACAAGCAACTTATTTGGTGATGAACATAAAGAAAAGTGTTACCAATTAATTGATGTGTTTACAACCACAAACCCTGATGAAGCCAGTGCTTGGATGTTAAAGGGGGATGTTTATGCCCAAAACACCAAATATGAAACGGCCCGCGAAAGCTACAGTCGCGCAGCTGAACTAGAACCTTCAAACTATACAACATGGCGACAATTGGTTTTATGTGATATTGAAACAAAAAATTATGTGGCCATGGAAAAAGATTGCAGATCTGCCATCGAGTTGTTTCCGACAGAGTCGTTGTTTTTTGTATACCATGCCATTGCCTCGCAACAATTAAAAAATTATGAAGTTTGCTTAAAGGTAGCATGGCAAGGTGTTGAAATCTCAGCAGACCAAGAACAGATTTTGTTGCAGTTGTACTTGATTATTGGAGACGTAAATGATAAGTTGAAGAATTTTGATAAAAGCGACAGTGCTTATCAGCTTGCGTTAAAACTAGAACCCAATAATAGCCTTACATTAAACAATTATGCATACCAACTCAGTTTAAGAAACACCAATTTAGATAAGGCAGAACAAATGAGTAAGCGCTCGTTAGAGTTAGAAAAAGATAATCCGTCATACTTAGATACTTATGGTTGGATTTTGTTTATGCGACAAAAGTATGAGGAAGCAAAAGTGCAAATAGAGAAGGCTCTTTTGTTGGAGCCAGACAATGCCGAAGTTACAGATCATTTTGGAGATGTGCTGTTTAAGTTAGGTAAAACAGAAGAGGCTCTTCAGCAATGGAAAAAAGCAAAAGCTCTTGGCCTGGAAAGCATCATTCTTGAAAAAAAGATAAAAGATAAAAAATGGTATGACCACTAGATTAGCTATCGTGTTGTTTTTAAGCGGTTTTACGTTTATGGCCTGCCGAAGTAATAAAGGCATAACAACAAAACCAATCGAACAAAAATTAGACGCTGTTGCAGAGGGGAAAGATATGAAACAGGAAAAATTAAGCCGTATTAACGTTTCAGAAAACGAGTTTGGTTTTTATCAGGCAAAAATCAAGGCGCAGTATAAGGAAGATAACAAGGGGCTTAACTTTGATATTTTGCTGGTTATGGAGAAGGATAAATACATCTGGATGAGTATTACGGCATTGCTTGGTATTGAAGTGGCAAGAGTAATGATTACGGGCGACAGTGTTCGGATTATTGACCGATTGCACAAGAAAGTTATTTTAACGGATTTTAGTTATTTGCAGCAAATGAGCAATGTTCCGCTTCAGTTGGAACATCTGCAAAGACTTATTGTTGCGAATACCATTTTTAAAAATAGTGCCGAAAGGAGTATGGTAGATACCACAACAGGAGAGCTTGTTGTTTATACTTTACTCGAAAGCCAAAAGCAAACAACGTTCTATAATAACGAATATCATCCTCAAAAGGCTATTATTTCAGACCTGCAACAACAAAAAGAGTTGAAGGTGAATTATGAACTGTTCACACAAACAGACACAAAATCCCTCCCAACTAAGATTGATATTAACATTCGGGCAGAAAAAAGGATAGATTGTACCTTTGAACTAAGCAATTTTGTGTTTGAGAAGAAACGTGATGTTCAGTTTAATGTTCCTTCCGGATATGAAGTTGTTAAACCATAACAAGATATATGCAATTATTATAGCTACTTTGCTGGTATTGTTTGCTTATGCGCAACAATCCGGTAACACTAATATTGCTAGCCAAAGAAAGGCCCTGGAACAGCAACGGAAGGACTTGGTAAAGAAGATACAAGAAACCAAAAAGGTGCTTCAGGAAACCAAGAATAAGCAAACCAAAACGCTAGCGGACTTAAAGCTGATTACCAGACAAATTGAAAACAGGGAAAAAGTAATTAATACGGTAATTAATGAAATTGCAGTAATTGAAAGGCAAATACTGGAACAACAATCGGTTATTAACGCCTTAAGGGATGATATTACCAGACTTAAACAAGAATATGGCAAAAGCATTTCCGGGGCATATAAACAAAGAAACGTCTATGATAAGGTGTTGTTCATTTTTTCTTCGCAAAGCTTTAACCAAGCCTTAAAGCGGGTAGAATACCTTAACCAATTAGGAGACTATCGCAAGCGCCAGGCAGAATTAATTTTGCATACCCAAAACCAAATCATTACCGAACTGAATGAGCTGATTGCAAACAAGCGCGAAAAACAAGGGCTAATTGTGATGAAAGCAGAAGAGAAAAAGGAATTGGAGGTAGACAAGAAAGAAGAAAGCGAGGTATTAATAAAGCTTCAAGATAGAGAAAAGGAGCTGAGAAGGATATTAGCAGAAAACGAAAGGGCTGCCAGAAAGTTAAATGAAGCAATAGGAGACCTCATCCAAAAGGAAATTAGTGCAGCAAGAAAAAAGGAAGAAGAATCAAGGAAGACCAACCCATCTGCCGGGGCTAACAAAACCAAGCCTTCAGAAAATGCAAAGGCGACAAAATCATCAAACGAAATGTACTTAACTCCAGATGCGTTGAGACTTTCTAATGATTTCGAAAACAATAAAAACAGCTTACCATGGCCTGTTGAACGAGGCATGATTGCAGAGAAATTTGGAACCCATGCCCACCCAACGTTAAAAGGAGTAATGATTAATAACAATGGAGTAGATATCCAAACACAAGAAGGGGCAACAGTAAGGGCGGTGTTTAGCGGCACCGTTAAAAACATTTTTTCTATTCCAGGCATGGGTAAAATTGTACTCATTAGTCATGGTAAATATTACACAGCATATGCAAAACTGGCTAGTGTTGATGTTAAGGAGGGGCAGAAGGTGGATACGAAGCAAAACATTGGCAGGGTTTTAACCAATGATGAAGGCGAAACAGAAGTTCACTTCGAAATATGGAAAGTACAACAAAAACAAAATCCGGAGGATTGGTTAAAAAACTAATTATCCAATATCTTGCATCGGTATGAGAAAGACTATTTTACTCTATACTTTCGTTGTAATTGGCCTACACAGCTTAGCACAGGTTGTTGAATGGGGCAACCAGCAAAAATTTAAAAACAAAACCAATTATAGCCAGGTTTTGGGAGAAAATGCATCTGGGATTTTTGTGGCACGCTCACGAAGTACAGACTTTCGCTACGAGGTTACAGTTGAAAAATATAAAGCCAATCTAACCCTAGAGTACAGCAAAGAGTTACCGAAACAACTCTCCACACGTACGGAGCGTGTAATTATAACTGATGATGGTGTGGTTGAGTTCTTCACCCTAAAAGCAAATAATAAACTGGAGTTAAAGGCTCAGTTTTTTGATAATAGCCTCAATTCAACTCAATTGATATCCCTTTTTTCGGTTGATAACAACCAATTACTTGATGACGCAAAGTTTTTTATAAAAAGTACCCAAGATAAAAAGGGGTATTCCGTTTTATTCTTAACCAGCGGGCTTGATAAACAAAAATCAGTATTGAACATTCATGGTTTCGAAGCAACATTGGCGCAAAAATATTCAAGAAGGTTTTCAATGCAGGCACCTGCCGAAGATATCTTTATAAGCAATATGGAGTGCGATAATCAGGGAAATGTATTTGCGGTTATTGACATGCCCAAAAAAAGTCAAAAGAAGGCAAGAGACTTTTTTGTTTATAGCTATTTTCCTGCAAGTGATAATATGCTTGAGTACCCACTGCAAAAAGATTCCTCATTCATTACCGAAGTCGGGTTGGTTGTGAACAATTACACCAAATCGGTTGCGGTTGCCGGTTTTTATAGCGACAAGCCGGATAATAAATGTTTAGGCCAATTTTTTTATAACATAGATGTTGCCACCAATAAGGTGGTTGCACAAACTTACGAGCCTTTTGATATTAGCTTTGTTAGCAAAGCACTAAGCAGTTTGCAAGAAAGGGAAGGGGCGGTGCTTACAGATTTGGTTATTCGAAAGCTAATACCAAACAGCAATGGGGGCTGCACAATTTTGGCAGAAAAATTTTATGAAACTAAGCAGTCCTATACCTATCAAATAAACGGATTTCCCCAAACAAGCTATCGCAGTGTTTACAACTACGATGAAATTATTGTGATTGCTAAGAATGGTGATGGAACAACCAAGTTTAAACAAGTAATAAAAAAGTCGCAACCAAGTGTTAGTGATGGGGGATATTATTCTTCTTTTATTACAGTATTAACCAATGAAAAAATTGGTATTATTTACAATTCCGATATTGCCAACGAGGGAGATATTCTTATGGCTACAATCAACAATAAAGGCGAACTGGATAGCCGTGTGCTTATCAAATCAGTGAGTTATTTTGTTTTGCTGATGCCTTCAGAGTCGAAACAAGTTTCTGCGAATACAGCAGTAATAACGGCATTAAAAGACAGGCGCTTTTGCTTAATGCGATTAACTTTTTAAATATCAGACTTAACCCTAAAAAGAGCAGTGCTAAATATTTTCAGGCAAAACACGCTTTTAGCAGGCATTCTGCTTTTTTTTCTGACGCTGTTGTTAAAACTCCCGGCATTTTTAGAAGTACCGAAGTATGATTTTATTGAAAACGCACCATTAGCCCGATTCGTTTTTACACTGGTGGCAGCACTACCTAACCATTATTTATGGAGTTTGATTATAACAACAACACTGGTTTTTCTACAAGCAATTTTTATCAACTACATTGTAGCTTCTCATGGGGTTTTATATAAAAACACCTTTTTGCCTGCGTTATTTTATGTACTGATAAATAGCATGTTTTTTGTGCAAAATGAACTTACTCCACAGTTAATTTCAACCACTTTTATATTGTTTCTTTTTCAACGGCTTTGTTATCTATACCAATCACAAAACCCTCTTTTAGTTGTGTTAGACGCGGGACTTTATTTGGGGGTGGCTGTTTTGTTTAACTATGATTTATTATTGTATTTACCATTCATTCTTATTAGTGTAATCATCTTCACTTCTTTTAATGTAAGGTATTTAATCATTACCCTTATTGGAATTATGGTTCCTCTTTACTTTATGATGGTGTATTTTTATAGTATTGATCGTTTTGACGATTTTATAAGATACATGGTACAGAGTTTTGAAAGCAAATACCTTAAACCAATTGAAACAAACTGGATCAGACTAATTCCATGGGCAATTTTTTTGCCGGTTACGGCATCTTCAGTGTTTACTTTGCAACAAAACTTTTTTAGGAATAAGGTAAAAACAAGGAGAATAATACAGAGCATTTACTTAATGCTTGTTTTTGGAGTGATTGGCTTGTTTTTCGAGAACTTGAATTATATGTATGCCATAAGTTATTTAGCAGTTCCTCTTAGCATTGTTTTAGCCTATTATTTTATCAGTACTAAAAGGTTTTGGCTTAAGGAAGCACTTTTCGGAGTGCTGGTTATATTGGCGCTTTATTATCAACTATAGGTGCTATTTCATTCCAAGGCTTACTTTTAATTTAGCATAACCGGTTTTGCTTAAAGGCACTCGCGAACCGTTTTTAAGAAGAGCTACATGACTATCTTTTTCTGGTTGCTCAATTCGAGTAATTTGATCCAATTTAATCATAAAGGAGCGGTGAACTCGAACAAACTCTTGTGGGTTTAATCCTTGCTCAAAGCTGCTCATGGTCCTCTTTTTAACAAATAGACCATCACCCGTATGAATTTTCACATAATCATCATACGCCTCTAGGTAAATAATTTCGTGAATAGGAATAATGCGTATTTGGTTATGTGTTTTAACAACAATGCGGCTGTTTTCATCTTGGTTTCTAACTCGGTTATCCATAAAGGTCTTTGACGGATTCTCCTTAGGGTTTACACGGTTGGTTAACCATTTTTCAAAAGCCTTTTCAAAACGATCTTTGCTAAATGGTTTTAACAAATAATCAATGGCATTATTATCAAAAGCCTTAATAGCGTACTCATCAAATGCGGTAGTAAAAATCACATCAGGAACAGGGTCTAGTAACTCCAGCATTTCAAACCCGTTAATTTTTGGCATTTGTATATCCAGAAAAATAATATCAGGCTTATGTTGCATAATGGCCTTTACCCCCTCAAAGCCATCTCCACACTCTTGTAAAACATCAACTTCTTTAAAGGCACCAAGATATTCCCTTACCACTAGTCTTGCCAAAGGTTCATCATCAATTATTACACATTTAATCATATTGCTTGAGGTATTATTACGGTTGTTGTAAATAGGCTGTTATTGTAATTGGTTACTAATAAATCATTACGGGCAAATAGCAAATAAAGCCTTCGTTGCACACTGGTAAGTCCAAATCCGGCACCTTTTTTAGGCGTTGAGGTTTGTTCATCAAATGGGTTGGTGATTGTTACCGTTAAATTTGTGTTTTCCATCTTACAAACAATCCCAATTTCCACCTCTCCAACCACATCATATAAACCGAATTTAATGGCGTTTTCTACCAACGGCTGCAACACCAGTGGCGGAATTTTACAACGCAAAGTCTCGGGTTGTGCATCAATAAACGGACTTAAACGATGCCCAAAACGAACCTTTTCAATATCCAAATAAAGTTGTAGGTGTTTCAATTCGTCAGCCAAAGCAAACGACTCGTGCTCATTGTTTCTCAGCGTTCCCCTTAGAAACTCGCTTAACTGATGAATCATTTTTCGCGCCTCTTCAGGGCGCGTGCCAACCAACGCACTAATACTATTTAAGCTATTAAATAGGAAGTGAGGTTGAAGTTGTTGGCGCAAACTCACCAATTCAGCCTCCTTAGTCAGGGTTTCAGCATCCAGTGTTCGTTGTTGATTTTGTTGTTGCTCATTAAAATAAAACCACAAAACCGTAAAAACAGATAGGATGGTAATATTAAGCAAATTAAAAACAACCCTAACAGGCATTGACAATTCAATAAAATGAAGGTAAGCAGAATCGGTTTTAAACAGGTGGAACGTTATGCTACGGAAAAGGGCAGAAATAACAATAGTTAACAAAAGGGCCCATATTCTAGGATACAAAATGTTTTCACGAGCCGGCTTATAAAATCGCAGAATATTGTAGGTAGAAATGCCTGCGGCAATAACCAATAAATTTGACAACAAGGCGTCAAAAACCGCGATTTTTATTGGAATGTTAAAGCCGGTAACAATGTAGGTTTGTGCAGCAATCCAAAATATTCCATTAAGAATATAAAAGCTTACAAAGCGAGTGTATTTAATATCCTGAATTTGCAAGGGAAACAGCTACTGGTTGTGTGAGGGTTTCTTGTTCAATTACATCAGCCCGGTGATGTATAAAGGTAACGTAGTTGTCGGCATTTTCCGTTTCATGAATCCTTGAGTTAAGTTCCATTCCATCAGAAAATTGTTCAAGTTCTCGCAGCTCGCAAACATCAATAAACTGCCATTTTACAGCATTTAAATCTTCTGTCATAAAAGCAGATTCTTCTCTGCCTCCGATGAAACGGGCTTTTAAAAACGCCTCCTTATAGCTTCTCGCTTCAATGAGCCTGATTTGTTCATCAAACTGAGGTGTATGATTTCCGTTGCCGGTTGTTACACTAAAAACAAGTTTGGTTATAAACCATTTCATAAGTTAAGTAATTTATCAGTAGTTTTTAATATCTATTCCCCCAAATATGCTAATGCCTTTTAGTATCAAAATTTTACTTCCGGGGTTGTTGTTGTGTTCCGCCAAATTCCGTTTGTCTTCAATTCCTCCGAGAATCGCAATATTTTCTGATTGTATTTCCCAGTTCGAAGGTACAATAAGCAAGGTGCCTCCAAATACTTGTGTAATTTCGAGAATTACAGAGCCATTGAAGTCTGCTTGGCTAAGGTTAATTTCTGCACCGCCAAGCACACAAGTAATCTCACCACCTTTAAAATCTTTGGTGATAACATTTTTTTTAACACCACCCATAATGGAAATGGCGTCTAACATATTTTCATTACTTTGAAAATTGGAGTTGTTACGACATTTTTCTCGCCATGATTTCCATCTTTCCCTACGTTTTCCGGCTGTACTAATTATTGCTAAACCGAGCAAAATGATAACGGTTGGCCACAGGTAGTTTTCTAATTGTGTTTCCGGAAAAACATCGTCAACCAAAAGAATCAACCCAACCAATACCAATGCCAGCCAACCAATGTGTTTAAAACTATGTTTAACTCCTATGTAAACACCAATAACTATAATAAGCATTTCCCAAGTGAACAACCAATTAGGAAAAGAGAAGCCTAACTGTTTAAGCAATAAAACAGTTCCCACACAAACAACAAGCACCCCACTTAGTATGCGCCCCCTTGTACTATGCATGTGTTTCCATTTTGGATTTTCCATTTGTGCAATAAAAGTAATGAGTAACAAATGTAATGACTTGATAGCAAATTAATAAGCTACTTCGCATGGAATACCAAGATTGATAGGTGAGTGCTTAAGATTTGTAGGTAAACAGGGTTGAATAAAATGCTAATTTAATTGGTGTGTTTGATGGATGAACATTGTTACAATTGAGTTGGAGCATCTTTTAATACAATTACGGCAGGTGTTTATGCCATTTTAATGGATGAAAGAAAACACAGTTCTTTTACTGGGATGTGATGAATATAGAATCCCATGAGCTAATGTTATTTACTTTAATTTGTAGGTTGATTTAATTTATAAAAAAACAAACGGCTTTAAAAGGAGCAAAATAATAGCATAAGAGTTTGCAATAACACATTTTAAAATCAGTTGTCGTTATTTCAATGCTTTAAAAACAACAACTAATTTACATAAATTTTTCTGTATACAGACTCTTTACCAATTTGAATCCTAATGAAGTAAACACCATGATTAATATTATACTTTTTAAGGTCTATTGTATTTCTATCCCCTAGAGTATCCCAATTAGCAATTGTTGCTACCCTGCCAAAAACATCTGTTATCTCTATAGCATCAATTTTTGCAGATGTGGCTATACTCAAAACATCTGATGTGGGAACCGGGAAGATTGCAATTTCATTTTCTGCACTATTAATCTTATTGTCAATACCCGTATTATAAAATGAAAATATGTTCTGTTTGTAAAGGCTTAAAGAATAATCTTGAATAGAAAGGGTATAATCACCATGCAATGGATGCTCAAAACTATCTGCAGTAAACGTTGCATTCAAAACATTGGGCGAGTTTACCATTATTTTTGTTGCCATCAGAGATATAGTATACCCCCAATATGTACTAAATATAGACACTTCTAAACTCCTTGATCCCCCTATTGGAAAATCCGTGTTTTTAGTTACAATCTCGAGATTGAAAGTACCATAACGATTCGGTGTACCGTTAACCTTTACAATTTGAGGTTCTGCTGGTAGTGGCAAAACATTAAAAACCGCATGAATAAAATTACGAGACAATTCAAAGCCCGATGGCAATAGTAGGTGCTCTATTGAGTAAACGCCAGCTTCCTCAAACTTAACGCGACATTCTAAGAGGGTATCTGACAAAATTGTTGCTTTAAAAGACTTGCTACCGCCATTAAGGTGATTAAACCTAATATAAAGTTCACTTAAACTCTTTAGCTTTGTGTATTTGTAATATAACCTTAATGTAACACTATCTCCTTTTAAACAATTTTGCGGATAAATGTTATTGAACACGGGTATATTACCATTAGCGTTTCTTATCTTAAGAAGTTCTTTTGGAATCATCGCATTTCGGCCCACATTAACTTTCAATTCAACATCGCCATAAGGTCTTGAAATAATTAAAGGTGCAATAAAAGTAGAATCATTTATTTTTGTACCATTAATAATAGTGCTTGAATACCCTTTAAATTCAATGCCAACATTCTGTGAACCAATTTTAATGCCTCGGCATATAACAGTAATATCTTCGGTATCGTTCTTCGTTACTGTTTTTGGGAAAAAGTCAACCACTTCGGGAATTACCCCAGCTTTATCAAACAATATAAAACGGTAGTTACCTATCACCTTTGTTTGGTAATTGGCACCTGATGCATATTCATACTTGTTTTTTAATAAAATATGATAAGGACCTGGAATCATGGAATCTGAAAAGTTAAAATACACTTCAACTAGCGTATCGTTAAGTACTCGGACTGAATCAGTAGTATATTTTTCGTTTGGGGAAGCATAAGGGTGCGTTGCTATTGCCTCTATTATAGTATCCATTTTAAATTTTGTATTTGCAGTGCTTACGGTAACTTTAGTGAAAGTTCCTATTGTTGAAAAGGTCGGGGATAATGATTTAATATATCGTAAGGCAGGAATATCGGTTCTAATTGCAAGGTTATACTTCATTATGCCTTTATTTTTAGAATACACTGTAATATTGTAGAATCTTTCTTCTCTGTAAAGGTTTACATTTATTAATAATGTAGTATCTGTTAAGGCCTTTATTTTCAATGGTATAATATCTTCTTCCCCAAGTGGAGGAAAATAGGTATTGCTGATAACTATACCAACAGAATCGGATAAAAACAAGGTACCGCTTGTATTAATAGTAATATCTACATTACCTCCTTCTTTAAAATAGAAAGGAGTTGCGTTTTTTATATATGATAGCTGTTGTTTGGGATTTATCTTGATCATTAACGGCTTTCCTATGTCATCAAATGACACTTCTAGAAACCAGTTTCCTATTGGCATATCATCAGGTATATCGAACGTAAGCAGCAAGTGATTCTCGTTAACAACCTGAAACTTTTTAGCCTTTACTAAGTTTATTGAGGCGGAATTAAAAAAGTCATTTTGTTTGTAAAATTGATCTTGAAACCTTACATCAAAAGTAACGGTAGATCCAGCAGTCACTTCGGAAGGAGATACCGAAATCATTTTTGCTGATGTGGTTTGTGAAAATGCAATTAATATAATTGCTATATGCAGTATTCTGGTCATGGTTTAAATTTTGAGAAAAAAAACGATTAAGTAATCAATTCAAAAGACGCACTTATTATGAAAAACACCAAAGAAGAAAATCAATTTTTTGTTAAAAACGCCTGATTTCGTCTTCCATCATCCTAATAATCACCTGTATTTTGGGCGTTATGCAGTTTTTAATAGCCCTCTTACGTTTTCATTCAAATAATTATGTAAATTATGAAAGAACCCTAATAAACACGAGCACTGTAAACTGGAATTAATTCATTCCCATATTCCCGAAAGGCCCCAAAAATACATTAAGCAATTTTGGGAAGAAAATTATTGGAATGCGTTAAGTTATTACATTGATAGATAACAACCTAAAAGCATTTTTTAAGCTTTTTTTCTAGCAATCACTAAGAAAAAAGTCTTTGGTGGTGATGGATAATGTGTCTTTATTTTGGCTTTTAAGCTCTTTACGCATAACTGTTGTAAGTAAATTGTATGGTGCAACTAGCCAAGAAGAAGGAATAATCTTATGCAAACCGAGTGGGTCGAGGCGTAATATTTTTTTAGCCCAACGTGCGTTATCTTCATAATATTGATTTACAGACGCACTTCCTTGTACACCCTTTACTTCGAAAGAGTTAAAAACCTTTCCCATTTCGGTTTTCATTTCATCAAAAGTAAATTCATGCACATGAAAGGGGTTACGCGCAATACTCATTTTTGCGTTGGGGGTAGAACATAAAAACACCCCTCCAGGCTTTAAAACCCGGTATGCCTCTTTCATAAACTCAAGACGAGGGTGGATGTGTTCTATAAACTGAAAAGAGGTGACCACATCCACACTTTCATCGGGCAGTGGTATTGGAGGCACGGAGCCAGAAATAAAAGACAGGTTGGTTTTTGCAGCATGTTTCTCCCGGGCTATTTTAAGGGTCTCTTCGCTGTAATCAACGCCTATGGTAGATTTGGTAAAATCAGCCAGGTACTGTGTACCGTATCCGTCAGCACAACCAATATCGGCAGTGTTTTTACCCTCAACAAACTGACGGGCGTATTCATATGCAAAAAAACAACGTTGTACGGTTACGTTATTGCTATCCTCAAAGCTTGGTCTTTCTCTGTCTGCCATGTCATCTGTTTTTAAGTTAATTTTTTAATCAATATTGATTCAATTAACTAATAGTTGGCAAAAATAATCAAAATAGTAACTTGCCATAAAATCATTTATCATGGACTTTAAATCACTATTAACCTTTTTATCCAACTTGCAAGAAAATAATCACAAGGAATGGTTTGATGCCAATAAGAAACCTTACGAAGCCCTAAGAAAACAATGGATTGAATTTGTTTCAGGGATGATTATTGAAGTAGGCAAGTTTGATAAAGACATTGCTAACCTTGAGGCCAAAAACTGTATTTTTAGAATTAATCGCGATGTGCGCTTCAGTGCGGATAAATCGCCCTACAAAAACAACTTTGGGATGAGCCTAAGCAAAGGGGGCAAAAAAGCGGAGTTTTGCGGATACTATTTTCATGTACAGCCCAATGGTTGTTTTTTGGCCGGAGGGGCTTATGCTCCTATGCCCGACAAGCTGGCTGCCATTAGGCAGGAAATAGATTATAATGGGGAAGAGTTTAAGGCAATAATTGATGATAAAACGTTTAAGAAGCACTTTAAGAAACTAACAGGGGATGCGCTTCAACGCCCACCCAAAGGTTACGAAGCAGATAACCCTATGATTGACTTTATTAAACACAAAAGTTTTTTGGCAGAGTATAAATTAACCAACGAGGATTTGCTGAAAAAGGATTTTGCTAAAAAGGTAGTAGAGGTTTTTAGTGCTATGCAACCATTGAATGAGTTTTTAAACCGGGCAATTTCGCAAGGATAAAAAAAGCGGGTTGAGTAATTCAATCCGCTTTTTTGTTATTTACTCAAATACATGCTTTTCTCTTTTACCCAATGCCTGAAAACGGGGTCGTTCAGGTCTTTTATAAAGCGTATAGCTTCTCCGGTTGATTTCATTTCCGGGCCGAGCTCTTTATTTACGCCTTCAAACTTATTGAATGAGAATACCGGTTCCTTAATCGCATAGCCAACAAGTTTACGGTCGAATGTAAAGTCTTTTAGCTTTTTAGCTCCGAGCATTACTTTAGTAGCAATATTAATGTAAGGAATTTGGTAGGCTTTGGCTATAAAAGGAACCGTACGTGAAGCCCTTGGATTGGCCTCAATAACATATACCTTTTCTTTTTTAATGGCAAACTGAATGTTTAACAAGCCAATTATGCTCATGCTTTTGGCAAGTTTAACCGCGTAATCTTCCATTTGCTGTTTAACGGCCTCACTTAAACTAAACGGAGGTAGTACCGCATTAGAATCACCTGAGTGGATTCCGGCAGGCTCAATATGCTCCATCATGCCGATGATATGCACATCTTCACCATCACAAATAATATCTATCTCAGCTTCTTCCGCCCGATCCAAAAAGTGATCAATTAGCACACGGTTTCCTGGTAAGTCGCCTAATAACTCTATAACTGCTTTTTCAAGCTCTTCATCGTTAATAACAATCTTCATACCCTGCCCACCCAATACATAACTCGGGCGAACCAGCACCGGATAACCCACTTCGTTTGCCACTTTAATGGCCTCATCAGCGTCTTCCGCCACACCATATCTTGGGTAAGGAATATCTAACTCTTTTAACAAATCAGAGAAAGAGCCACGGTCCTCAGAAAGGTCCATGCTTTCATAATCTGTTCCAATTATCTTAATACCGTTTTCTTTTAGCTTTTTAGCCAGTTTTAAAGCCGTTTGGCCACCTAATTGAACAATTACACCAATTGGTTTTTCGTGCTCAATAATGTCCATCAAATGCTCCCAAAAAACCGGTTCAAAATAAAGCTTATCAGCCATGTCAAAATCAGTAGATACTGTTTCTGGATTACAGTTTAACATAATCGCTTCGTAACCACATTCTTTAGCTGCCAATAAGCCATGTACGCAACTGTAATCAAACTCTATGCCCTGGCCAATGCGGTTTGGTCCCGAGCCAAGCACAATAATTTTTTCACGGTCAGAAACAATGCTTTCATTTTTTCCATCGTAGGTTGAATAAAAGTAGTTCGTTGGCGAGGGGAATTCCGCAGCACAAGTATCTACTATTTTGTAGGTTCTGATGATTCCCATTTCTTTTCTAAGAGCACGCACCTCATCCTCTGTGGTATCTGCACCTAAAAGCCAAGCAATTTGCACATCGCTGTAACCTTTTTGTTTAAGCTCAAGCATCAACTCCCGAGGCATATTTTTTATATTAAACCTTCGGGTATCATTTTCAACACGAACCATATCGTTGATTTGGGTTAAAAACCAACGGTCAATCCGGGTTATTTTTTCAACGGACGAAATGGGTACTCCCAGGCTTAAAGCATCTTTAACAGCAAAAAGCCTGTCCCAACTCGGGTTTTTTAGCTTTTCAACAATTTCCTCCAAATTGCGGTTTTGGTATCCGTCAGCTCCAAGTCCATTTCGCTTAATTTCTAAGCTTTGACAAGC